>JAFUZB010000436.1 GCA_017476845.1 Clostridia bacterium | reverse complement strand
GTGGACCGGGCGGGACGGCAACCGTGGGGATGTCGACGGCATTGTGCGCGGCGAGCTCAGCGCCCGTTCCGTCTTTGAGGATGCCGGCATTCCCCAGGTGGATGACCCCAGGGATGCCAAGGAGGGCGAACACAGCTTCATGCTCTCGGTCGAAGGCGGCGAGGTCTTTGAGAAGGGCCTGGAGACCGTCGACGAATTCCGTCAGACGGGTGTCCGCATGGTCGCCCTCACCTGGAACAACGAAAACGCCATCGGACATCCTGCCAAGTCCGGAAGTAAGGAAGGCCTGACGGCATACGGCCTGAAGGTCGTGCGCCGCATGCAGGCGCTCGGCATGGCCGCCGATGTCTCCCACCTTAACGAAGCCGGCTTCTGGGATCTCTTCCACAAGACGGATGTCCCGCCCATGGCCTCCCACTCCTGCGTGCGCAAGCTCTGCGACCACTTCCGCAACCTCTACGATCCCCAGATCCGGGCCATGATCGAGGGCGGCGGGTACATCGGCATCAACTTCTATCCCTCCTTCCTCTCCGAGGACGGAAAGTGCGATGTGCGCCGCGTTGCCGAGCACATCGACTATGTGTGCCAGATGGGCGGAGAGAAAATCGTGGGCTTCGGCTCCGACTTTGACGGCATTGAGACCACACCGGAGGGACTCAACGGTGCGGATACCATCCCCGCGCTACTGGACTGCCTCCGCTCCTTCGGGATGGACGAGGAGACCATCGCGGGCGTTGCGGGCAAGAACCTCCTTGCCTACTATGACAGAATTGACCCGAGATAAGCATGTACCACGATTGCGGCAGACCGGCTGATTGCACCGGCCTGCCGTTTTTCTTTGCTTTTTTTCGGCGATGACCGTGATGCTTTCGTGATGCTTTCTTGGCGTCTTTATTGCAAAAGTGATGGATCTATGAAAAATAATTGCAAGATTATGACATTTTGTGAAATCTCATCTTGCTTTTTCATCTTGTTTGCCTTATCATTTTTACAGGCCCTCTTTAGGGATATCATTTTCCGCATGGCAATGCGGAAGACAGAAGGTGGACTGCTTGGCCAACAAACGTATTCTGCTCGTCGACGATGAACCGCTCATTGTCAAGGGACTGAAATATTCGCTCGAACAGGATAATTATGATATTGATGTCGCTGTGGACGGCGAGGAAGCCATTGAAAAGTTTTTCTCCTCCCCCTGCGATCTGATTCTTCTGGACATCATGCTCCCCAAGCTGGACGGTCTGGCCGTATGCCAGCGCATCCGGGAGCACTCCAATGTCCCGATCATCATGCTCACCGCCAAGGGTGAGGACATCGACAAGATCCTTGGACTGGAGTACGGCGCGGACGATTACATTCCCAAGCCCTTCAACATTCTGGAGGTCAAGGCGCGCATCAAGGCGCTCTTCCGCCGCGTCGGCATGTCTCCGATCTATATCAACACCCGCAACGATTTCGTGGTCAAGGATCTGGTCATCTCCCCCGTCAAGCGCACGGTTACGCTTCGGGGAGAAGAGATCAAGCTCTCCACCAAGGAACTGGATCTCCTTCTGCTCTTTGCCGCCAATCCCGGAAAGATTTTCTCACGGCAGGCCATTCTTCAGCAGATCTGGACCAACGAATTCACCGGGGACGACCGAAGTGTAGACGTGCTCATCAAGCGCATGCGCGAAAAGATCGAGGACGACACGGCACATCCCTTCTACATTCTCACCAAGTGGGGGGTCGGTTACTATTTCACGGAGCAGACTTAAGCGGCTGCGTTTCCCGCTCCGCCTTGAGATGTCCCTGATCTTCCTTCTGATCATCGGTATTTCCTTTGTCTTTGTCGCCTATCGCTTGACCGGCTATGTCAGCGATTATCTCTATGAGCAGCGCATCCGTCAGGACAGCATCTCACTTGAGCGGCTGGCCACGACTGTTGCGCCGCTTTTTCAGTCTGCCAAAGGCGACGCGCTGACCGAGACGCTCTCCTCGGCCTCGGGCGAAATGGGCGGGAGACTCCTTGTGCTGGATACAGACGGCAAGATTCAGTTCGATGCCTTCACCGCTCTCATGGGCACACGTCTGCCCCTGCCCGAGGTGATCGACGTCCTCTCAGGTTCCCCCAAGGCCTGGGGCATTCACCGCCTCACGCAGGAGCTTCCGCTCTCCTCCAGCGGCTATGTCGCCTGCAGTGCTTCACCGATGATCGGAACGCAGGGGACACTGGGCGTACTTCTTCTGGTTTCCGATGTCGGCGATCTCATCGAATCCCTTGAGACCGTGCAGCGCGAGCTTACGGTCATTTTTGCCGTGGCGGCCCTGGGCGCCCTGCTCGCCGCCATCTTTTTCTCCCATGTGCTGACCAGGCCCATCTCGGCGCTGAGCCGCACCATGGCACGCATGGGCGAGGGCGACCTGACCGTGCGCGCTCCCGTTGCGGGCTCCGGTGAGATTCAGAAGCTGGCCGAGAGCTACAACATCATGGCCGAGCAGCTGGAGTCCCTGGACCAGAGCCGCAACCAGTTTGTCTCCAATGCCAGCCACGAGCTGAAGACGCCCATGACCTCCATGAAGATTCTCCTGGAGTCGGTGATCTATCAGCCGGACATGCCGGAAGAATTGCGCACAGAGTTTCTCACCGACATTAACCACGAGATCGACCGACTGACCCACATTGTCACCGATCTTCTGGAGCTCACACGCATGGACAATGGTCAGCTGCAGCTGAGCAATGAGACCGTGGACCTCTCCGAGGTCGTCTCGGAGGCCATCCGCCTGCTGGAGGGGACGGCCGCCACACGTGCACAGTCCATTTCCTCTCTCGTCACGCCGGGCATTACCGTCCAGGGCGAGGCCGCCAAGCTCAAGCAGATCGCGACCAACCTCATCGACAACGCGCTCAAGTATTCCGCCGACGGCCAGAAGGTCGAGGTTACCTTGAGCCGCCAGGGAAAGCAGGCTGTCTTTACCGTGCGCGATGAGGGCGTCGGCATCTCCGCGGACGATCAGAAGCACATCTTCGAGCGCTTCTACCGCGTGGACAAGGCGAGGAGCCGCGAAACCGGCGGAACGGGCCTGGGTCTTTCCATTGTCCGGCAGCTGGTCACCCTGCACTCGGGAACGATCACCGTCGACAGCACCCCCGGTAAGGGCTCTGTCTTCACCGTCACCCTCCCGCTCTCCGAAAAGGAGGTGTCCAAGGCGTGAAACGATGGCTTCTCTCTATCCCCTGTCTTCTCTGCCTGCTTCTGCTGACCTCTTGCGCTACATCACTGGTGCCGCTGGATGCGATCACCGGGGCAGACACGACCGATGTCTTGGTCCCCTCGCCCATCGATACGGTCGTCCGGGATGAAGACCGCTTCTCCGCGCTCTACTTCCGCTTTCGCCAGGAACCTTATCTGGCCAGCGAAGCCAGGATCATCTCGCGCACCCAGTCGCAGTCCTATGAGTCCGCGCTCCTGGAAGCCCTGCTCGCAGGGCCCAGTGCCGGATCCATGGAACTGATGAGCCTTTTCCCCACCGGAACTCGCCTTATCTCCACGGTCTCCCAGAGCCGCACGCTCTTTGTGACCCTCTCCTCAGAGTTTCTCTCGGGCTACGCAGACGAGCCCGTCGACTGGCAGGAGTATGACCTGTGGCGGCACGAGGCCCCGCTGCGACGCCGGCTCTGCCTGCAGAGCATCGTGGCCACGGTTACGGAGAACTGCGACGTGGACAGCGTGCAGATTCTCATTGAACAGAAGGACAGCGTCACCGGCTCCCTGCGCCTTCCCCAGAACTACCTCCTCGACGACAGCGAGGACGATGTGCTCATGGGACCCGTCTTCCGGGATGACAGCGTGCTGTTGGGGATCGACCATACCCTGTCCTATATTCTGACCCTCCTTGGCGAGCGCAACTGGGATCGGCTGTACTATTTCCTCTGCCTGCGCGACAGCCGCACCGGGATTGAGCGGCCCACGCTGGAGGATTATCTCGTCCGCATGCAGGCCCTGCCTGCGCTGACCGCCTTTGCCACCTATCCCCCCACCCTCTCCCTGGACGGGACGGAAGCCACGGTCCAGGTGCATGTGACCTTGACGCTGCAGGACCTGACACGGGTGGATATCGGCTCCCGCGTGCTCCGTCTCTCCCGAGAGAGCGGACTGTGGAAGATCTCCCTTGAGCAGCTTGAAGGACTGATGGAGGTGGCACAGTGAAAAAGCAATGTCTCTGTCTCCTTCTGTGTGTTCTCCTGCTCCTCTCTTCCTGTCAGGCACCGGTGGAGACCCTTCCGGATCTCTCCGCCTCCCTCCCCGAGCCCGCGCTGCCCTATGAACCGCCGCTTGGCACGGTGGACATGCAGTACACCGGGGCATGGCCCCTGTACTACCCTTCCGTGGACGGGCAGCAGCTCATTGCAGAAACCACTGCCCTCTCCCTGGAGCATGGCGCAAGCGCTGCCATTCCCGCCTTGCGCGCCCTTCTGTCCTCCGGCGAAACCGATCGTCATCTGCGCCTTGGCGGACAGAGCCGACTCTATCTCTCCGGCCGCTATGCGCCTGAGATTGCGGGCGGGGTGTGCACAGTGCAGCTGGAAACCTCGGCGCTCTCCCTGACCCTGGACAATCTCTATACGGCAGGGCTTGCCATCGCGGCCTCGCTGAGCGGGCTGGACGGGATCCGGTATGTCAACCTCTTGGTCAATGAGCGTGCCATCGGGATGGACCTGACCGACAATCTTCCCCTCGGCTCCCTCTCCTCACGCACCGATGTCGATCTCCCGACACTCCTAAAGCAGCTGGAGACAAAGCGCACACCGCTAGGTGCCGATGCCTCACAGACACAGCTGACGAGTGCAGCCACGCTGTATTTTCCCCTGCAAGGGGAAGGCGGATTCCTGCCGGAGGTGCGCAATATCACCTTCCCAGGCCAGAGCGTACCGCAGCTGGCCAAAGGCCTGATTGAAGCCCTCGCCGAGGGAAGCCAGTACCATGCCCAGGCTGCGGATCTCTCCTCGCTTTTGGGCTTCATGACAGCCGCCCCGGAGGTCTCCGAGCTGGCCGGCGGCGGAAGACTGCTCTCCCTCTACTTCACCTCCGATCTCACCTCGCGTCTAGAGATCCTGGGGCTGGACAGTGCGTCCGTGCTCGGCGCCCTGGTCTATACCATGACTACCTTTATCCCCTCCCTGGGCGCTGTGCGCATCTTCTCCGGCTCCACCATGATCACCAGCGTCTACGGGGAGGACTTCGGCGTCATGTACTTTGAGGAGGGCATGATGCGCCGTCGCCAGTACGCCGCAGGTCTTCGCGACCTCACCACGGTCTATCTCGTGCGCGGCGGCTTCCTTACGCCGGTTACGCGCGCCGTCCCATCCTCCAGCGCTGCCAATCCTGCCCTGCTGCTCTCGCTTCTGGCAGAGGGTGCAAGCGAGCAGGAGGAAAGAAGCGGCATCCATGGGATCTTTTCCGAGCCTCTGGACGAGACAGATCTCATCGGCATCAGCTTTGATGATACGACCCTCGTCCTCAACCTCTCCGCCCACTGCGGAAGTCTTTTGACCTTCCTTCCTCCCGAGGAACAGCAGTGTGCCGCCTACGCGCTTGTCCTCACCTACTGTGAGGCGCTTGGGGCAAAGCATCTGCGCTTCTTCTTTGACAGCGCATCCCCCGAGGACACCTCCTCCGGCATCTTCTGGGGCGGGGATTTTATGCTGAACCATGCGCTGCTGGAACACAGCAGAGGGTAAGAACATGCAGACATACTTTGGCGCAAAGGGAGGACGTATCCTCTGCGCATCTCTTCTTTTCTCCTTTATCCTTGCCTGTCTTCCCCTGCCCTATCTTGCGCTTCTTGGGTTGGTACTTCTTGCCCTCGCCCTTCCCCTGCTTTTCCTCACGGGACTGCATGGAAATCCGCAGGGGATGGACCTTCGCTATCTCGGTGCCTATCCACCCTTCCGCCTGCTTACACCGCATGACGATCAGCGTCTGATGGTGGAGGAAAGGCTGCTTCTCGGAGACACTTCATGGGCAGGAGAGATTCTCCTGCCGGAGGGGACCTGCGAGGTATCCCGCATTCGCTCCCTCCCGCAGGGCATCCTGCTCAGTGCCGCCCTCTGCATTGCCTGCGATACCCTGCCCTCGCCAGACAGCCTGCGCTCCCTCTTTCCCGAGATGAATCTCCATGAGTCGCGCTTTCGCAGGCAGTATCCTGTCCTATCTTCCGCAGAGCTATGTGGGCAAAAGGGTGTCATCGTCCGGGACGGAAACAGTGCCCGGGCATACTTCCTTATAGAGAGCGGAGATGCGCAGGTCCGGGAAGCCTTTCTCACGCCCTCCCTGTGCGTGCCTGAGAAAGGCAGGGTACGCGCGATCCGTGACCATGAGCTTTCCTTCTATTCCGAACTTCCCCAGGATTGTCTTCTGTGTTTTACCGCCAATGCGGATCTTACGCAGCTGACATTGCTGGGCGCTGTGCGCATCCATCTTCGGCAAGCGCTCAACGCCTCCATCGTAAGCCATGCACAGCGCCTTCAAGCCCAGGGAATCGAGGTCTTTACGGGGAGTCCGCTCTCTGTCCCAGAGTCCGTCGAAATGGAACCCTCTCCGCTCCCATGCCATTCGCCTGGGAACTGTCTTTCCCTCGCTGTCACTGAGGCCTTCCCTGACAATGAGGACGCACTCATGCATGCTGTGCAGCACGCCGGCATGCAGACCGGGGTTCTCTGTCATTTCGCTTTGTTCTATGCACTTGCAGGCCTTTTCCTCGCCTTCAGCGCCTGGAATATGCACCTGCCGGTGCCCATAGGGCCGCTGCTTCTCCTGATCCCCTATCTCTGGCGGATACCGCATATGACCCGTCCCCGGGCAGAATGCATGCCGGATACAGGCAATGCCCTTCGGCTCTATCTCTCCCTTGTCCCCCTGCTTACAGATCTTCTGATCGTCTCCTTCCTGCCGGACCTTACCCTTGTGCAGCAAACGGCGCACCTGTTTCTTCTCGCCCTTCTCCTCGCTGCACTTTTCCCCTGTGATTTCCTGAAGCGAAGAGAAGCTTGCGTGGTGCCTGTTCTCATCATCGCCTGTGCAGTGATTCTGGCCGCCTGCCTCATGCGTAGTCTGATGGTCATCTTCCTGATGGTCCTCGCCTCGCTCTGCGCGCTGACCATGCTCTGGATCCACCT
>JAFUZB010000435.1 GCA_017476845.1 Clostridia bacterium | reverse complement strand
TTTCAAACCTAGAATATTGTATAGGATCGGGTGCTTTTCGTCAAGTATTTTCAAGGATTTTCGGATAATTTATGGCCGAATTTAGGTTTGATTCATGATTTTAAACCTAAGTTTTCCGGAGTCTGTGATACAGGCAGGATAGCACAGGCGCGGTCTTTTCGTCATTTCCCTTTTTGATGGAAGGTTATCAATTTGTTTGATATCTGCGTGTCATCCCCCAGGCGAGGGCGGCAGCGAGAAAGGCGCCGGCAAATTTGCCAAGGAGCATGGGGCCGACCATCTCTGGGGCCAGGGAGGCCGCAAACCCCAGGTGTGCCGTCAGGGCGGAGGCCCCGGAGACCGCAAAGGCCGCGGTGAGGGTCGCGGAGCGCTCGTCCATCTCCCGAAGAGAGACCAGGGCCGGGGTGATATTGATGGCCGCGATGAGCATGCCGGTCATCCCCCGCTCCCCGACGCCGATGCGATCGCCCAGGCGCTGCATCGGCCTATGCAGGGCGCGCCGCAAGAGCTCCGCAAGCGGGAGGGACCCAAGGAGTGCAATCCCGATACTGCTCACCACCGCCATCGCCTCCTCCAGCGGGGCGAGCACACGCAGCAAGGTAAGTCCCGAAAGCGACTGAAAGGCACCCAGGGCGAGCCCCAGGGTGGTAATTCCCCGGACAGCGCGCGCAAAGATGCGGAAAAAGCGAATGGCCCGGACCGGGAAGCGCAACAGCAGGAAGGCCAGAAGGAACGAAAGAATGAGCACTGGAAGACAGCACAGAAGAAGCACCATCCACGGGATACCGCACGCAAGCCCCGCCGGGATAAGGGCAAAGGGCAGCGCGATCAGGCCGCACATGGTGCCGCGCGCAAACGCGCTCTGCAGCCCCTCCGGAATCAGGCCTGTGCCTACCGGGATGGTATAGGTGAGGGTACAGCCGAGCATGGAGGCCGCCACAATCCCGGAAAAGCGTCCGATGAGGGCATCTGCGGCGAGCTGCTCGGCCATCTGGTAGCCGCCCATGTCGATGGCGAGGATCGCACCGGCCATGGCGGGGTCAACGCGAAAGAAGCGGAAGACAGGGGTGATCACAGGGCCCAACAGGGCGGAGAGAAGCGGGGCTACACAGATCATGCCCGCCTGGCAAAGGGCTACCGAGCCCAGCAGGCGAAAGCCCTCCTCAAACTTATCTCCCAGCCCCAGGCGGTTTCCCAGCATCCGGTCGACGCCCCCGATGAGCGCCCCGCAGGCCATGAGAAAGAGAATCACGTGGTGCATTGTCTTCAGCCCTTCCGCATCACGTCTTCGATGTCCTCCACCGTGCGCGGGATCGCCCCCGAGAGGCATTCGCAGCCGTCCTCGGTGACCAAGAGGTTATCCTCCAGGCGGAAGCCGATACCCCAATCCTCGTGGTAGATGCCCACATCGATACAGAAGACCATGCCGGGCGCGATGGTCACCGGCGTTTCCACCACATCATGGACATCATAGCCCACATGGTGCGCCCCGCCGTGCCACATGAGCTTCCCTACATTCTCCACCCGGTCCAGCGCTCCGGCCTCCACAAGCCGCTCGGCATTGTAGGCGCGGATGGTCCGGTCGATATCCGCCATACGCATGCCCGGCTTCACCGTGGCAAACATATGGTTGCTGGTGGAGAGCGCGCATTCATACAGAAGCTTTTGCCGCTCGCTGAAGCGTCCGTTGCAGGGCCAGGAGCGCGACACGTCGGTGGTATGGTTGTCCCACTGGGCGCCGACGTCATTGAGGATCATGTCCCCATCCTTGGCCTGTCCGGTATAGGCATAGTAGTGGATGCAGAAGTTGTTCTGCCCTGCAGAAATGATGGAGGGGAAACCCGGACCGTCGGGACCGTACTGACCCAGGGCATGGTCGAACTCGGCCTTATACTGGTATTCATACATGCCGGGACGGGAGGCCTTCATCATGGCAAGAATGCCGTCCCTGGTGATCTCCTCGGCCTTTCTGACTGCCTCAATCTCGCAGGGCTCCTTGATGAGTCTGAGCTTACGGATCAGGGCATCCGCGTTCTCCACCTGAAGATAGGCATACTCCTGCTGTGCCCTCTTGAGGAAGGCATGCGACGGAAAGAGGCGCTCGGTGGGATTGAAGCGGTAGAGATCCAGATACAGGTACTTCGGGCGCTCGGTGCGCATGGAGTAATGTCCGCCCGCGAGCAGGGTATGCATATCCTTGTCGAAACTGTCCACGAACCGCACATCCGAAATGCCGGAAGCGGCCTCGGCCTCAGCGGGGCTGACGCGCTTTCCGGTCCATCGCTCGGCCATGGGATCCGGCGCAAGCAGATAGAGGCACTCCTTAGTGTTCCCGTCCGCGTCCCGCACGGCACACAGGACCGCCTGCTTGCAGGTAAGCCCCGTCAGGTACACAAACGAGCGGTGGGCATAGAAGGGGTAGTACTCATCGTTGGTCTTCACGACCTCTTCCCCCGAAAAAATGAGGAGCAGGCTCTCCTTCTTCATGAGGCTGTAGAGCCGCTCGCGATTACGCATATGAAAAGACTTATCCATAATACATCCTTCCTCTCTCCGGCGCTGCCGGCAAGGGGCATCTTACTCCATCTGATTCCCTCATGCAATCGATGCGCATTGCCTCTCCCGTGCCAGTTCTGTACAATCCTTGTGAAACCCAGGTCGCATGTCCCACCAGGCTCGCGACGGAAAGGAAAGCCTATGTCCACAGACGCTCTTCGCATTGCCCTTCTTCAGATCGCCTCTCCCCCTTCCCTGGACGCAGCGCGTGAAAAGGGACTCTCAGCCTGCCGCGAGGCCCGATCGCGGGGAGCCGA
>JAFUZB010000434.1 GCA_017476845.1 Clostridia bacterium | reverse complement strand
TGACGCGGCCGGGGCATTGCACCGGCCGCTTCAGTTTATTCGGCTTTGAGGAGCTCCTCGACCTGCTCGCGCCGCTCAAAGAGGACGCATCCGCCAGCGTGATCTTCCTTGAGGAGATCACCGGACTGGAGCTTGAGGAAGAGCGGGGAGGAGAGGGCTTCCCTGACCGACATGTCACGGATGTTGGTGTCCGAGTAGGGGGAGAAGGGGCAGGGCTCGGCCGCGCCCGTGGGAGAGATGTGGAAGAAACCGCGGCCCGCCGCCAAACAGCCGCCGGAGGTCTTCTCATCCCCGGGGAAGGAGATGAAGAGCGTATCCTTGTGGGTTTCCCTGAGACGGGAGAGATGCTCGTTCATGCGCTCCCGGTCGTTGTCGTCCGGGGCCAGGTCCTTGGATTCCTCGGTGACCGGGACATACTCAACATAGATGACGGCACGGCAGCCGTAGCTCTCCAGCATGCTGACGAAATCCTCGGCGTAGGCTTCCTCCAGGTTTTCACGCGTCACCGTCACCGATACGCCAAAGAGCATGCCAAGGTCCTTCATGGCCTTCATGTTCTTGACCTGGACCGCATAAATGCCCTCACCGCGGCGATGGTCCGTGGCCTTCTCTTCGCCCTCAATGGAGAGCACGGGGAGAAGATTGCGGGATTTGTCCAGTCGCTTCAGTACCTCGCCGCCCAGGAGCGTGCCGTTGGTAAAGACCGGGAAGAGAATGTTGGGCACGCTCGCTGCGGCCTCCAGGACATCGGTGCGCAAAAGCGGCTCGCCGCCGGCCAGAAGAATGAAGCTCACACCGAGCTCGTCCGCCTCGCGGAAGATGCGCAGCCATTCCTCGCCCGAGAGCTGCGCTACAGGCACCGTGTCCGAGCATTCATGGCTCGCGCGCGCATAACAGCCCGCGCAGTGCAGGTTGCAGCTTCCGGTGATGGAGGCGATGAGGAAGGAAGGCACATGCAGACCTTCGTCCTCCTCTTTTCTGCGCACTTTGGCCGCCTTTTTCGCCGCGGCCGCAAACTTCACCACAGCCGCGCTTGCCTTGGGATGACGGTAGGAGAGACGGAGAATCGAAGTCACGACACGCTCGGTTCCCTCGGTCATATAGGTCTGCACATCAAAAGCCATACGATAGCCTCCGAAATTTGATTTGAACAAATTGAATTTTATCATATGTTGGACAGCTGTCAAGACATGGACACCTTTCCTGCGCTGTGCATCGTCCCCGGGTTTGCCAGGAACCGGGTATGCGCTTGCCATGCGCGGAAGGCTTGACTATACTATCTGCAGGCACTCAGGAGAAAGAGAGAGGAGGATGCCCTTTGAAGGCAGTCATTCTCGCCGGCGGATTCGGTACCCGGTTTTCCGAGGAATCCCAGTTCAAGCCCAAGCCAATGATTGAGATCGGCAACATGCCGATCCTGTGGCATATCATGAAGGGATATGCGCACTTTGGCATCAACGACTTTGTGATCTGTGCAGGCTACAAGCAGCATATGATCAAGCAGTGGTTTGCGGATTACTTTCTCTATACCTCGGACATCACCTTTGACTTTACCCGCGAAGATCCCAACGAGCGGATGATCATCCACAACCGCAAGGCCGAGCCGTGGCGCGTGACGGTGGTGGATACGGGCTTTGGCACCATGACCGGCGGGCGCATCCGCAGGGTACAGCCCTACATCGGGGAGGAAACCTTCCTCATGACCTACGGTGACGGCGTGTGCGACGTGGATATCGGAAAGCTGGTGGCTTTCCATGCTTCTCACGGAAAGCTCGCGACATTGACCTCGGTGACCCTCCAGCAGCAAAAGGGCGTGCTGGATATCGGCGGGGACAATGCGGTCCACTCCTTCCGGGAGAAGAATGCCGGGGACGGGGCGCAGATCAATGCGGGCTTTATGGTGCTCTCCCCGAAGGTCTTTGACTACATTGAGGGCGACAGCACCGTCTTTGAGCGCGAGCCGCTTGAGAGATTGGCCCGGGAGGGCGAGCTCATGAGCTATGCCCATCACGGGTTCTGGCAGTGCATGGATACCAAGCGCGAGCATGATCTCCTGCAGAAACTCTGGGCCTCCGGGCAGGCCCCATGGAAGGTGTGGAACGACTGATGCTGGATCTGGCAGCGTTTCAGGGAAAGCGGGTACTGGTGACCGGGCACACGGGCTTTAAGGGCAGCTGGCTGTGCCGGATTCTCCTTTTGGCCGGATGCGAGGTCACGGGGTTTGCGCTGGAGGCGCCAACCGATCCGTCCCTCTTTGCCCTTGCGGGGCTTTCCGATTCCATCCGGGATATCCTCGGCGATGTGCGCGATCTGGATGCGCTGAAAAACGCCTTCCAGGAGGCAAAGCCCGACTATGTGCTGCATCTTGCGGCGCAGCCGATTGTCCGGGAAAGCTATGAAAAGCCCGTGGAGACCTTTGAGACCAATGTCATGGGTACGGTCAACGTCCTGGAATGTGTGCGGCAGACAAGCACCGTTCGCTCCTTTCTCAATGTGACGACCGACAAGGTTTATCTCAACAGGGAGTGGCCCTGGGGCTACCGCGAGGAGGAAATGCTCGACGGCTATGACCCCTATTCCAACTCCAAGTCCTGCTCGGAGCTGGTCACCCACAGCTATGTGCGCAGCTTCTTCGGGGGAGAAGATGCGCCTGCGGTTTCGACTGCCCGTGCCGGCAATGTCATCGGCGGCGGGGATTTTGCGCGCGACAGGATCATCCCCGATGCCGTGCGCGCCGTAACATCAGGAAAAGTGATCCCCGTGCGCAATCCCTATTCGGTGAGGCCCTATCAGCATGTGCTGGAGCCGCTCTTTGCGTACCTCACGATCGTGCAGATGCAGGAGAAGGACCGAAGTCTCGCGGGCTGGTACAACGTGGGCCCGGAGGATGCGAGCTGCGTGACGACGGGCGAGCTGATGGACCTTTTTGTGCATGCCTGGGGCGATGGTGCAAGATGGGAAGCGCGGGGCGAAGAACATGCCGTCCACGAGGCAAACTTCCTGCGTCTGGACTGCGCGAAGATCCGGTCCGCCCTCGGATGGAGGCCGGTATGGACGATTGCCCGCGCGATAGAGGAAACCGCGCAGTGGACGCGCACCTGGCACACGGGCGGGAATATTGCACAGGAAATGGACCGGGAGATCCTGAGATACAGGGAGGATGCAGAGCGTGCAGGACTACAGGTGGGAAAGTGAAGCGCAGGCTAGGGAGGCCATCCACGAGATGGTGACGGCATACTATCATCAGTTCAAGGAGAAGAAGGAGCCCTTCCGGGCGGGGGACAGGATCGCCTATGCCTCGCGTGTGTACGATGAGAAGGAAATGTGTGCCCTCACCGATGCCATGCTCGATTTCTGGCTGACGACCGGAAGATTTGCGGATACCTTTGAGCGCGAGTTTGCGCGCTTTTTGGGCGTAAAGTACGTGCACCTGGTCAATTCCGGCTCCTCGGCCAATCTGTTGGCCTTTATGACGCTGACGGCGCCGGAACTCGGAGAGAGACAGATCCGGCCGGGAGATGAGGTCATCACGGTGGCCTGTGGTTTTCCAACCACGATCGCCCCGATTGTCCAGTACGGTGCGGTGCCGGTGTTTCTGGATGTCACCATCCCCCAGTACAACCTGGATGTCTCCCAATTGGAGCAGGCGCTTTCCGGCAAAACGAAGGCGGTCATGATTGCCCACACCCTGGGCAACCCTTTTGACCTGAAGACGGTGCGCAGCTTCTGTTTGTCCCATGGCCTCTGGCTCATTGAGGACAACTGCGATGCGCTCGGATCGACCTACACGATCGGCGAGGAGACGCGCTATACGGGGACCTGGGGGGACATCGGGACGAGCAGCTTTTATCCCCCGCACCACATGACGATGGGCGAGGGCGGCGCAGTCTATACGAATGATCCCCTGCTCCACCGCCTGATGCTGTCCTACCGCGACTGGGGCCGCGACTGCATCTGTCCCTCCGGACACGACAATTTCTGCGGCCACCGCTATGACGGACAGTTCGGTTCGCTGCCGAGCGGATACGACCACAAGTATGTCTACAGCCATCTGGGCTATAACCTGAAGGTCACCGACATGCAGGCGGCGATAGGCTGCGAGCAGCTGAAGAAATTCCCAGGCTTTATCGAGCGGCGGCGCCATAACTGGGCGCGGCTGCATGCAGCCCTGGAGGACCTGCGCGATGTTCTGATCCTCCCCGAGAGCGCAGAGGGCAGCTGTCCCAGCTGGTTCGGCTTCCTCATGACGCTCCGGGAAGAAGCGGGCCTTACGCGCGAAGGCGTCGTGCGCTATATCGAGGAGCACAACGTGCAGACGCGCATGCTCTTCTCCGGGAATATCCTGCGCCACCCGGCCTTTGACAGCCTGCATGAGAATAAAGATTACCGCGTGATCGGGGATTTGCATGTTACCGAGGAGATCATGCACCGGACCTTCTGGGTCGGTGTCTATCCCGGAATGACGGACGAGATGATCGACGCGATGGCGGATGTTATCCACGCCGCGGTCCAAAGAGGTGGCGGGGCATGAAGGAAAAGTTCCTTAAGCTCCTGGACCGTCTTGAGCATTTCAAGCTGGCGCCGCTTGTGCAGTTCATCAAGTTTGGGCTCGTTGGCGTCACCTCCACCCTGATTTCCTACGGGGTGGAGATGCTGTGCTACTATGTCCTGTTTCGGGATACCGACTTTAGCGGGGCAGCCGCGGCGCTCTCCCGCATCCTTCCCGTCAGTGCGGACCAGGTCCGGGTGGGGGCGACGACACTGATCGCCTTTGCGATTTCGGTCACCCATTCCTATCTGCTCAACAGCCATTTCACGTTTGCCGAGCAAAAGCAGACGGGCAGAGGCGGAAAGATCAGGGCGTATCTTAAGACCGTGGCAAGCTATGCGCTCACCGGCCTTCTCCTGGCACCGGCCATCAAGATCTGGCTGGTGGGCATCGGGATCCCCTTCTATGTGGCCAGCCTCATGTCCCTTGTTGTGACCATTCCGATCAATTTTGTGCTCAATAAGTTCTGGGCATTCCGCACGAAGAAAACGGACGGGGAGGATGGAAAAGCGTGAAGATCCGCCTTGCCGACTATGTCGCGCAGTTTCTTTCCGGCCGCGGCGTGACCGACTGCTTTACGGTGGTGGGCGGCGGGGCCATGCATCTCAACGATGCCCTGGGCCACCACCCGGGAATTAAATGCACCTACCAGCACCATGAGCAGGCCTGCGCCATCGCGGCGGAGGCCTATGCCCGTCTGGACAACCGCGCCGCGGTGCTGTGCGTGACCACCGGCCCCGGCGGCACCAATGCCCTCACCGGTGTGGTGGGTGCCTATTTGGACTCCATTCCCATGTTCGTGCTCTCAGGCCAGGTGCGCTACGACACGACGGCGCGCTATGCGATGCGCTTTACAGACGGCCTTCCGCTCCGGGCAGTCGGCGACCAGGAATACGATATTGTGAAGTCTGTTGCCCCGATGACCAAGTATGCGGTCATGATCGAGGACCCGCTGACGATCCGTTACCATATGGAGCGGGCGTGGCACCTGATGCGCACCGGAAGACCCGGCCCCGTATGGCTGGATATTCCTGTCAATTTTCAGGGGATGACGATTGAGACAGAGGACCTGACAGGCTACGATCCCGCGGGAGAAGAGCCCCTGCAAGCCCTTCCGCCCAAAGTGGAGGACAGCGTGGTCCGGGAGGTCCTGTCGCTCATCCGCAAGGCCAAACGCCCGGTGATCTATGCCGGAGGCGGCATTCGGCTCTCCGGGGCGTATGCACTGTTCCGGCGGCTTCTTCCGCTTCTCGGGGTACCGGTTGCGACCTACTGGAACGCGATCGACCTTATCGAGGATGACGATCCTCTCTATGTGGGACGCGCGGGCAACATGGGCGACCGGGCAGGCAACTATGCCGTGCAGAACAGCGATCTTCTGCTTGCCATCGGGACGCGCATTTCCATTCGCCAGACCGGCTACAACTTTGGCGCCTGGGCGAAGTACGCAAAGGTCATCATGGTGGACATCGACCGCGCGGAGATGAAAAAGCCCACCCTCCATGTGGACATGCCCATCTGGGCGGACGCAAAGGACTTCCTGGAGGTTGTGGCGCGCAATCTGACCGAGGAAGCGCCTGTTTCCCCGGAGGATAACTGGCGGGAGCAGTGCCGGACATGGAAGGCAAAGTATCCGGTCGTGCTCCCGCGCCAGAAGGCGCAAGCGGAAGGCTACGCCAATGTCTATGCGGCGATCCAAGCGATTGCAAGCGCGCTACCCCAGGGCAGTCTCACCGCGGTATCCAACGGAGCGTGCTGCGTGGCAGGACACCAAGCGTGGGTGATCAAGCGGGGAACGCGGTTTATCATCAATTCCGCCATCGCCTCCATGGGCTATGGACTACCCGCGGCGATCGGGCTTTGCATTGCAGGCGGGAGAAGACAGACCGTGTGCATGGAGGGCGACGGGTCCATCATGATGAACCTGCAGGAGCTGCAGACGATCGTGACCTATCGTCTTCCGATCCGCATTTTCCTCATCAATAACGGCGGCTATCACTCCATCCGGCTCACCCAGTCCAACCTCTTCTCGGAGCACACGAAGGTGGGCATTGGACCGGAGAGCGGCGACCTGGGCTTCCCGGATTTCGGAAAGCTTGCCGCAGCCTTCGGTTTGCCCTACTTTGCGGCCCACAGTAACCGGGAGGTGGAGACACTCGCGGAGCGCCTCCTATCCATAGAGGGACCGGTCCTGTGCGAAATCTTCACGGACACGCAGCAGGTGTGGGAGCCCAAATCGAGCGCCCGGAAGCTGCCGGACGGCTCGCTGGTGTCCCCGCCCCTGGAGGATCTGGCCCCGTTCCTTGATAGGGACGAGGTGAAGTCCAATCTCTATATCCCCGTCGACCCTTCCATTGACGCGATGAACTGACACTATCCCGGCCGTAGGGCCGGGATTTCTCCATCTGTACATCCGTTTGCGTGCATGGTATCCTCTCGAAAAAAAGACCGAACATGGGAGGATAGCAGCATGGCAGACAGGATATTGACCAATCATTTGGGCTATGTGGCAGAGGACAGAAAGCGCGCGGTGGTGCAGATGGAAAGCGACGGGATCCCCGCGGCGTTCACCGTAAAGAGCGTGGAGGGTGAAGTGCTCTTTACCGGAAAACCCGTGCACGCGGGCAAGGTGGCCAGATGGAAGACCGGGAGCTACTGGCTACTTGATTTTGACAGCGTAAACGCGAAGGGCGAAGTGTACATTGAGGCAGAGCTGGAGGACGGGAGAAAGCTTCTTTCCCAGCGCTTTGCGATCACGGGCCCCGAGCGGGACATGCGCCTGATCAATGCGGGCGTGTGCTATTTCAAGTCACAGCGCGGCACCGGCGAGAGGGACGCTGCTGACCGGAAGGCGGGCTTCCGGGACGGGCTGCGCGAGGGCACACAGGATGTGCACGGCGGATGGTGGGATGCCTCCGGCGATGTGAGCAAGCATCTGTCGCATCTGTCCCACTCGGGATGGTGCAATCCCCAACAGACGCCCATGGCAGTCTATGCCCTGTATCAGCTGAGCGACGTGCTCTCGTGCGACGAGCAGTACGGCATCATGCGGCGCAGGATCCTGGACGAGGCGACCTACGGTGCGGATTTCCTCATGCGCATGCGTGCGCCCTCGGGGAGCTTTTTCCGCTCGGTCTCCCGGCGGGAATCCTATAGGCCGGTGTCGGACAACCGTGCGATCCAGCACGAGTTTCGGCACTCCAGCGGACAGTTTGAACAGGGATTTCGGGCGCCGACCGAGGGACAGGAGCAGGTGACGGATGAGTTCTACGAGGTGAGTCTGCGCTCGGGCGGCGGCATGGCGATTGCGGCCCTTGCGATCGCCGCGCGCCATCCGTATGCAGGCGGGGATTTCCACACAGACGACTACCTTTTTGCCGCCAAGGATGCCTATCGCTTCCTTGTCCGGGAGAACGCAAGGTTTACCAATGACGGCACCTGGAACCTGATAGACACCTACTGCGCGCTGATGGCTTCGGTACAGCTGTATCTCTCCTCCGGGGAGATCGGCTATCTCCAGGACGCGAGAGACTACGCGTCGCGCCTTCTCTCTTCCATGCAAAGGCACGGGTGCAAACAGGGCAGCTGGTTCTCCCTGGAGGACGGGACCCCGTTCTATCACGCATCGGACGAGGGACTGCCGCTCTTTGCCATGGCCTTGCTTGCCCAGGCAGAACCGGACAGGAAGCGCAGGGAAGCCCTGACAGCCGCCCTGAGAGACGCCATAGCCTGCAAGCGGGAGATCAGCGAGGAGGGGAATCCGTTCTCTTATCCGCGCTATCTTCTCAAGGAAGGCGGGGAGACAAAGGTGCGCTTTTTCTTCAGCCACAACACGCCGGCTGCGCCCTGGTGGCAGGGGGACAATGCGAGAATCTGTTCGCTTGCATCAGCGCAGCTGCTGGCCTCCACGCTTATGGGCAAAGACGAACAACACGATGCGCTTTTCGCGGCGGAGCGGACCGTGGACTGGATCCTTGGAATGAATCCCTTTGACACGAGCATGATGGAGGGCTTCGGGCGCAATCAGATCATGTACTCCTTCGGGGGACGCTACGACTTCCTGGGCGCCCCGGGCGGCATCGTGAACGGGATTACGAGCGATCCGGAGGACGAGGAGGGGATCTTCTTCTGCATGCATCCGGGCGAGGGCAACACGGTCACCGACAACTGGCGGTGGGCGGAGCAGTGGATTCCGCATGCGGCGTGGTTCCTTCTGGCCGTGGGCTATGCACAGAAGGTGAGACGGTCCACTGCCCCTCGAAAAGACGCGCGGTGCATTGTGAATGCACTGTAAAATCGGGCCGGGCAGAGGGAAAGCTTATTGACGCAAATCTACCCATCCTGTAAGATACGCAAGGCGGTCAGGGACCGCCATGGAGGCAATTATGCAGGTCATACCCGTAAGAGGCCGTGCCATTCTGCCCGACACGACACTCTATATTCATCATACCGAAGCAATGCTAAACGACGATAAGGCCCCGGAGGGCGGCGAGCAGGTGCTGCTTGTCCCCATCAAGGATGCGTCCGAGGATGCCCAGAAGGATCTGGAGACGATCCAGTCATTTCTCTTCCCGATGGGTGTGCTCGCCGTGAGCGCCGAGAGCATGTTTCAGGACTTCCTCGCCTTTTCCACCGACACGCGCATGATCTGGTCCGATCTGCGCATGGAAGACGGCGTTCTACAGGCAGACGTCACTCCGATTGAAGACACGGAGCCCATGGATCCCTTCGATGCCGGCATGCGGTACGCAAGGCTCTTTGACAGCTATGCCTCCTTCCTGGAGGAGCTGCCCGCAGGCCCGATTATCAAGGCGCACATTCTGCCCAAGCTCCGCTCGGTGACGGATCTGTTTGCCATGATGTCCATCTGGCTCAACTGGGGTGAGGAGGACATTGAGCAGCTCCTGGGCGAGGACAGCGCGATGGCGCGCACGGACAAGATGGAGAGCATGCTGCGGGAATCGCTCGCTTCTCTCCAGCTCAGCCATGACGGCGCGATGGAGCGCGAGACTGAGAATGTCAGATACTACCGGGAAAACGCCATCCGCAAGCAGATCGCCTTCCTGGAAAAGCAGCTCGACGAGATGCACCCCGATGCCATCTCAGACATCCGGATGTTTGAAAAGCGCTTGGAAAAGGCAAAGATGAACGACGCTGCGCGCAAGGAAGCCAACCGGGTGCTCGGAAGGCTCAAGCAGGAGAACGAGCACAGTCCCGAATATGGTCTCTTGACCGACTATCTGGACTTCATCACCAGCCTGGACTGGGAGGAGGCACCGTTTGCGCCGATCGACCTGGAGAAGGCGGAGAGCATCCTGGATCGCGACCACTACGGCCTAAAGGAGGCCAAGCGCAGGGTCATTGAGCAGATCGCGGTCATCAATCTGACAAAGCATGTTTCCGGATCGATTCTTCTCTTTGTCGGCAGCCCGGGCACGGGCAAGACAAGCATCGGCAGATCGGTTGCCGAGGCCATGGGAAGAGAGTATGTGCGCGTGAGCCTTGGTGGCGTGCGGGATGAAGCGGATATTCGCGGTCACCGCAGAACGTACATCGGGGCTATGCCGGGACGGATCATGGACGCGATCCACAAGTGCGGAAACAATCATCCGGTCATGGTACTCGACGAAGTCGATAAGCTCTGTGCCTCCGCGCAGGGCGATCCGGCCAGCGCACTGCTGGAAGTTCTGGATCCTGAGCAGAACGGCACCTTTACCGACCATTACATGAACGTGCCCTACGATCTCTCGCACGTCTTCTTCATCTGTACCGCCAATACCACCTCCTCGATTCCGGAGCCGCTCCTCAACCGCATGGAGGTCATCCGCTTTCCGGGATATACCGCTGTGGAAAAGCGGGAAATCGGCGAGCGGCATTTGCTTCCGAAGGCGCTTGAGGCTGTCGGCCTGACGAAAAAGGAGCTGCAGCTGGAGAGCGGCGTGATGGACCAGATCATCTCGTCCTATACTGCAGAGGCGGGCGTGCGCGGACTGCGCAAGCAACTGGATGCACTCTGCCGTCAGGCCGCCGTGCGCAGCTGGAAGCAGCAGGGCAAGCGGCTGCGGGTGACAAAGAAGAACCTGGCAAGCTTCCTGGAAGGGCATCCGATCCATCATGTGACCGTCCCCGAAAGCCAGCGTGCCGGCGTAGTGACCGGACTTGCCTGGACAGCGGCCGGCGGCGATATTCTCTTCATTGAGACCGCCCTCACTGAAGGAAATGAAGTCCTTGAGCTCACCGGTCAGTTGGGCGATGTCATGAAGGAATCGGCGCATATTGCGCTCAGCCTTGTGCGGATGCTCTTCCCGGAGAAGAATACCAGATTGAAGAAGCATAATCTGCACATCCATGTGCCGTCCGGCGCTGTGCCCAAGGACGGACCGAGCGCAGGCATTACGCTGACCACAGCCCTGGCTTCGCTGCTCACCGAAAAGAGTGTGGATCCGAGTCTTGCCATGACCGGTGAGATATCGCTTCACGGAAGGGTGACGGCGATTGGCGGACTTCCCGAGAAGCTTATGGCTGCACTGCGCGCGGGAGTCAAGACCGTGCTGATTCCCAAGGAGAACGTTGAGGATCTTGAGGATGTGCCCGCGGAGGTCAGGGAGGCACTGACGATTCATCCTGTGGAAACGATTGAAGAGGTGCTGCGATTTGCGGGTATCCTCGAAAAGTGATCAGGGCCGAGATGCTTATTTCGTTCAGATCAAACCATTCGTGAAAGTGCCTGTCTTCTGAGCATGGGAGGGCAGTGCAGGGAGCGCATGCTGCAAAAATCCACTTGCATAGTGTTGCAAGTGGATTTTTATTAATAATTGTCCCAAATACTTGATTATTGTCCCAAATGATCCTATCATAGATAGGGATGCATCCGTGAAGGAGATCATGGGACAGACTAATGTAACTGAAAGAGGTGAGGACAGCGCACCCGAGCTAAGGTGGCTGTCGAAGATAAAATGAAAAAGCAAGACCTGATTAATCTTGTTCGGTATCATACCGAGTAGAATGATGAAGCTTTTGCCTCCGAGGTTGCGAAGATGGCAAAGGAATTCGATGATAACGGTGATGAGGCTTTGGCACAATACCTGATGGAATTGGTATCCAGTGCAAACTTCTATGTCCCGCAATCGAATTATAAAAACCTTCAGTTTCTGCAGAAGATAGAGTATTCAGCCAACCCGCTCTACTTACCCAGCATCATCGAAGAGGATGTTCTGGGAATCACAAAGGCAATCAGCCATAGAACAGGTCTGTCGAAGTTCCTGTTCTATGGCGCGCCGGGATCAGGAAAAACAGAGACTGTGTTCCAAATTGCTCGCATTCTGAACCGGGAAATCTTGTCTGTTCCCTTTGAACAGCTTGTGGACAGCAGACTCGGGGAAACAGCAAAGAATGTTTCCCTTCTCTTTGATGAGATTAACCATCTGCCTTACGGAAAGGTGCTGATTCTTTTCGATGAAATAGACGCGTTGGTACTTGATCGGATCAATCAAAACGACCTGCGTGAGATGGGCAGAGTAACCTCCGTCTTTCTTAGAGGGCTGGATAATCTCAATGAAAATGTGGTTTTGATTGCGACGACCAATCTGTATGACAGTCTGGACAAGGCGATGATCAGGCGCTTTGATGCTACGGTATCTTTTGACCGATATTCCAGAGAAGACCTGGTGGAGATTGCGGATTCCTTCCTGACGTTGACACTGAAAAAAGCCCCTGGTTCGAGACAGGATTTGCGGTTGTTTAACAAGATTTTGAACAATTTGGAGACAATCCCTTATCCGGGCAATCTGAAGCAGATCATCAGGACAGCGGTGGCCTTCAGCGATGAATCCTGCGAATATGATTATCTTAGAAAGATCTATCTTGCCTTGAATGATCATCCGGATACTACAGATATTCAGCGGCTGAAGGACGAAGGATATACAACAAGAGAGATAGAGATACTGACAAGAATTCCAAAGAGCAGCGTATCCAGAATGCTGAAGGGAAACTGAGATGAATGCACTATTACAGGTGAAGCTGAATTTCGCCAATGAACGAAAAAAGCCGTCAGCGGTGAGTAAGAACCTCCGGGCACATTCGGAAGTAACGGTTGAAAAGATAGATGCGTTGATGGAGAGTCTGCAATCGGTGCTACGGTACTATCGCGGTCAACCCAAGCTGCTCAATGATATTCTGATTGATGTGAACTACAACGACATTATCGCGAAGTCCAAACGAATAGAAGCGATGCTGAAGCCCTATGGGCATACGACAAACGACATGGTGGTTGGAGCCAGGTTTTCAGATGCACCACCTGGACAGGAAAATCACATCATCACGTATTATATCGACGAGGCAACCATCAAGGAAACGATCGAAAATCTGAAAATCGCCAGACGGTTTGTGGAGCGAGAGCTGGGTGGGAAAGCAACCACCGAGAATTTCAAGGAGACGGGGGAGGACGGGAAAAAGGATATCCGGAAATTCCACTATGATCGATATCCTATATTGAAAACACGCTTAAGGAGTCTGATTATCGACTGTTCCGTGGTAGACTCCTTCTCGGTACCCTCTGTAGCTATGGTGCCGGAGAGAGACAGCTTTTTGATCACTTTCTATAAAACCGAACTGACGATTTCCCAACTGCTGGAGAAGCTGGACATCGAGGAATGGAGATATCCCCATACCTTTTACGGAAGCGACACGATTTCTGTGAACAGAGATCTGTACGATGTTCTCAACGAAAAGGTACCTTATATGATCTCCATGATCTCGACGGATTTCTCCCAGATCAAGTTGAATGATATCGTGTCCAGCAGGCCTTTGGAAAAGATCGCGATTCCGGATCCGACGAATGAACCGATCATTGGCGTGATTGATACCTTCTTTGATGAAAACGTGTACTTCAGCAAATGGGTGGAGAATATCGATTATCTGGACGATGTGGAAAAGTATATGGAGCGGGATGCGGTAAGAGAACACGGTACCCAGGTCGCATCCATCATTGTAGACGGCCCACGGATGAATCCATGGTTAGATGATGGCTGTGGCAGATTCAGGGTTCGACACTTTGGTGTCTGTGCGAATCGCATTCAAACTGCCAGGCTGGTTAACAAAGTGAAACGGATCGTAGAAGCCAACCCGGATATTCATGTCTGGAATCTTTCCCTTGGGACTGAGGACGAGGTGTCCAGAAACTTCATTTCCTTTGATGCCGCTGCGCTTGATGAGATTCAGTCAAAACATAACACTGTATTCGTCATCTCAGGAACAAACGACAATCGGACAGTGCGTCCAGATGTCCAGAGGGTTGGATCGCCCGCCGATTCCTTGAACTCCATTGTCGTGAACTCTGTGAGACGAGATGGGAAAAGCGCATCTTACACCAGGAAAGGAAATGTCTTGTGTTTCTTCACAAAACCTGATGTTTCCTACTATGGAGGAGACTATGATGACCGAATTATCGCCTATGGTCCCCAAGGAGAAGAAGCGGTGTACGGGACATCGTTTGCAGCTCCTTGGATCAGCCGAAAAATGTGTTACCTGATTGATGTGATGGGCATGCAGCGTGAGGTAGCCAAGGCGCTGCTGATTGACTCGGCAGCTGGATGGGAATACAAGCAGTCTGCATACAAGCATAAGGATACGAGGGGATATGGGATCGTCCCGATCGACATTCATAAGGTCCTGTCATCGGAAAGCGATGAAATCAAGTTCGTGGTTTACGGCACTTCCGAGTCATACAAGACGACGAACTATGCGATTCCGGTGCCAAGAGACGAAGAAAGCAAGTATCCATATGCCGCAAGAGCAACGCTCTGTTATTTTCCCGAGTGCAGTCGGAATCAAGGCGTGGATTATACGGATTGCGAATTGTCACTGACGTTTGGAAGAGTCATCAATGATCAAGGGAAGATTGATGATATTAACGACAATATCCAGGATGATAACGGAGGTTATGCTGACGAACGGCAATCAAGAGCAGATTTCAGAAAATGGGAAAATACAAAGCTGATATCCACGCTTCTGAAAGATTCACTGAAACCCCGAAAGTCGTACGGAGAGCGTCTGTGGGGCTTGACGGTCACGGCAAAACATCGCTTGTCACCAAGAGTGAAGGAACAAATGAACTTTGGTGTAGTTGTTACCCTAAAGGAGATGAAAGGGAAAAATCGGGTGGAGGATTTCATCAAGGCATGCACCCTGAGAGGTTATATTGTGCATAAACTGGATGTGCAGCAGCGTCTTGATATATATCACACTGCGCAGGAAGAGATCACCTTTGATTGATAAGTTTGAGAACTGTAAAAAAGACATTTCTGTAAAGAAGCGCGCAATCGAAGGTGTATACTCCATTTAAGCAAGGTGTGATCTCTCACTCCATGGGAGAAGTTGAGACAAGAACATCGCCTATCAGGCCATACAGTTTACACCGGGAAAATAGCGTATAAAACGAAACAGAGCAGGGAGGATGATCTCATGAAGATGACGAGCGCCCAGGCCGCAAAGGAACTGCGTAAGCTCAATGAGGAGCATGCTGCGCTGATGGATAGGGAAAACAAGTCCAGAGAGTTTGTGGCTGCGATTCAGGAGGACGTGGAGAGTGTGCGTCCCGCTTACGATTATGCACTTGTACAACAGCAGCTGGAGGAACTGGAAAAGCAGATCCGCCATCTCAAGCATGCGATCAATGCTTTCAACCTGACGCAGGAGGTTCCGGGGTTTGATATGACCATTGATCAGATGCTGGTATATCTCCCCCAGCTCATGGTGCGAAAGATGAAGTTGGATGTCATGCGCAAGAAACTGCTCCGCGAGCGCACCCCGAACTATGGACGAAACAACAATATTGTTGAGTACACCTATGCCAATTACGACATCGAGCAGGTGCAGGAGGATTATCTGAAGGCGGCCGACATGCTTGCCCGTGCACAGAATGCACTTGATGCTGTCAACAACAGTGTCACTTTTGAAGTCTGAAAAAGGATCGAAAGATCTTTCCGCGACCGATATGCACCCTTTTTAAACAAGCAGAATATGTTAGGGTTCTTAGGTTTATGTTAAGGGAAATCTTTATTCTCTGTTATCTGCAAATGTTCAGTGTAAATTTCAGCTTTTTTCGTATATCGGTCTGAAAAACCTGGTACAGTCTGTCACATGTGGCACTGTCCATGGCAGTGGAGGTTCGGTTTCAATCTGCCACTTGTGCAAACTACCGCAAAGGTTACAAAGGAGAACAGGATGGCACAGTCGGAGAAAGAAAACAGGAAAATCGTGAGTGAAGCGTGGGTGCAGGAGCGTATCCAATCTGGCAGAGCGCTCTTTGGCAATGCGACGGTCTCGCCGGACGGGGTGTATGAGACGGATCAGGAAAAGCGACTTCCTCAGCCTCCGCTTTTTAAGGCACCTGTTTCCGATCAGCTGATCGATCTGCCTTCGGATTTTTCCACCCTGGATATCGACGGAGATTTTCTGGGTATCATCAACCGCAGGAAGAGCCACCGGGTATATACCGATCAGGCGATCTCGCTCACTGCACTTGCATATCTGCTCTGGTGCACACAGGGGGTCAAGAGCGTTCGGGGAAAGGCTTACGCCACACTTCGTACTGTGCCGGGCGGCGGAGCCAGGCATCCCTTTGAATGCTATATGGCCATCCGCAAAGTGGAAGGTTTGACGAGCGGTCTGTACCATTATCTTCCCATGAAGCACCAGCTGGAGTACCTGGGGGATTACGAAGAGATGGAGGCGATGATCGGAAGGACGCTGCAGGGCCAGAAGTGGGCAGAGAAGGCGAGCGTAGTTTTCTACTACAGCTGTGTCTTCTATCGGGCGGAATGGCGCTACGGGATCTGGACGCATCCCACCGTGCTCATCGACAGCGGACATGTGACCGAAAACCTGTACCTCGCTGCCACCTCCATCGGACTGGGCGGCTGCGCGATTGCCGCAGTGGACGGGCCGGACACCAACCGTGTGTTCTCCCTGGATGGAGAGGAAGAGACGATCTTCTATGCCATGCCGGTGGGTACGGTAGCAGAGGAAAACCAGGCGGAAGAGGAAGCCTTCTACGCCTTTGTCCGCGAGCAGGGACTCTGAGAGCAGGACAAAGTGCCCACAGAAAAACGCAGCCCCGGGGCTGCGGAAGATCATGTCAAAAGATACTGTCCCAGACGAAGTGTGGGATTTTGCATAAGGTAGTTTCCCTTGCGCAGGTAATAGGGCCGCAGGCATTTGTTGTGCTGGGGAATACTCATATACTGACGGATGATGCGCTCCTGGCTTGCCGGGAGCGTTTTTCCGTAGCTTTTCAGCAGGCACTCCGCCTCCGTGAGATTGACCTCCACGCGCGCTCTGGCCTTGCGCGGCATAGCCAGGGCTTTCATGAAGCGGCCAAAGATGCCGGTTTTGCTCGCGCCGATGGCGTTGTCTCCGTGCTGGCGGTAGCGCACCAGGGTTCTGTCCACAAATTGAATACGGCCAAAGCAGGCGGCCGACTGGGCGATAAACCAGTCGTGCATGAACATCTGATCCGCTCTGGCATAGCGTGCGATGAGGGCACGCAGGGAATCGCTCAGAAGGCACGCACATCCGGTGACATTGTTCTGTACCAGAAGCTGCGGGAGGGTATTGGCCTCAGGGTTCCACTTCTGATGGCGAAAGAAGCTCGGGTGAATCGTTTTCCCGTCGGGTCCTATGACTTCCAGGTCGGAGTGAATGAGGAGCGGCATGCCACTGCCGTAATGTGCTTCCGCCTGCGACAGGTTCTGCATAAGGACCTCCAGCTTGTCCGCCTCCCAGATGTCATCCTGATCGCACAGGGCGACGGGGCCGGAAACCTGGCGGAGGAGGGAGAGAAAGTTAGCGGCTGCGCCCAGGTGCTGTCCCTGTTCTCCGGCCGGGAGAAAGCGCGGGTCTTCCTGAAAGAGGGTCTCCAGCACCTCCGTTGTTCCGTCGTCCGAGCCGTCAT
>JAFUZB010000433.1 GCA_017476845.1 Clostridia bacterium | reverse complement strand
TTCTGTTTGGATTATATGCAGCGCAATCTTGTCTGTCAAGGACGCTTTGCACGGTCTCACCGCTCTCGGTTCGTGCCTCTCAGCCCTCGCTCCGCCTTGCTTTTTTACCGTCCTTCGTCTATCATCCTCCCTGGACTCTTTCTACTGTATTAACCATCGAAAGACGGGTGCTTACTATGGAACTTCTTTCGGTCGCCAAGGACATGGCCGCACGCTTTGCCATTCCTGATATCCCGTATGCCATCAAGGGCTACGGCAACGGCCATATCAACGATACCTTCCGCCTGACCCCCGAGGACGGCTCCGCGCCCTATATCCTCCAGCGCATCTCCCCCGCTGCCTTCCATCATCCGGAGCAGGTCATGGAAAATATGCTCGGTGTGACGCGCGCGCTGCGCCAGGCCGCGGCCAAGCGCTGCGGGGATCCGGACCGCGAAGCCCTCAGCGTGATTCCGCTTAAGGATGGCTCCTCCTTTGCCGTCTCCTCTGACGGATCAGCCTGGCGCATGACCGCCTTCATCGCCCGTACCGTCTCCAAGGACCTTCCCGAGAGCGAGGAGATGTTCCTCCAGTCGGGCCGCGCCTTCGGACGCTTCCAGTGCGATCTGGCGGATTATCCGGCACAGACGCTCTATGAGACCATTCCCCACTTCCACGATACGCCCGCCCGTCTTGCAGCCTTTGAGGACGCCCTTGCCAAGGATGTGTGCTCCCGTAGGGAAGGTTGCCGGGACGTGATTGACGGCTATCTCGCCCGCGCATCTCGCGCAGGTGAACTGACGGACGGAATTGCAAACGGAACGCTCCCCCTTCGTGTCACCCACAACGATACCAAGCTCAACAACGTCCTCCTGGACGAGGAGACCCTGGAGGCCCTATGCGTGATCGACTTGGACACCGTCATGCCCGGCCTTCCCGCCTATGACTTCGGTGACGCCATTCGCTTCGGCGCTTCCACGGCCGTGGAGGACGAGCGCGACAAGGCGAAGATCCGCTTTTCGTTGCCCATGTACACCGCCTTCGCCCGGGGCTACCTTCAGGAGGCAGGCGGTATGCTGTCTCCTGAAGAAGTTGATTCCCTGCCCGTGGGCGCCTGGATGATGACCTATGAGTGCGGCATGCGCTTCCTCACCGACTACCTATCCGGTGATACCTATTTCCATATCGCCTGTGAGGACCACAATCTCGTCCGGGCCGTCAACCAGCTGACGCTGCTGGAAGACATGGAGCGCTATGCAAAGGATATGCTGGACATTTGCCGCAGGGAGGTACGCGCATGACAAACACTGAACCGATTCTCGTCATCATGGCCGCAGGTATGGGCAGCCGCTACGGCGGCCTCAAGCAAATGGACCCCATCGGTCCCAGCGGCGAGGTCATTCTCCATTACTCGATCTACGATGCCATGCGCGCGGGCTTTCAGCGCGTCATTTTCCTCATCAAGCATGAAATCGAGGCTGACTTCCGTTCTATGGTCGGAGACCCTGTCGCACGCCATATGGAGGTCAAGTATGCCTACCAGCAGCTTGATGCGCTCCCCGAGGGCTATACCGTGCCCGAGGGAAGACAAAAGCCCTGGGGTACAGGCCACGCCGTGCTGTGCTGCAAATCTCTCATCGATGCGCCCTTCTGCGTGATCAACGCGGACGACTATTACGGTCCTTCCGCCTTCCATACCGCCTATACCACCCTGAAGAACTGCCATGATGACGCCAAGAAACGCTACATGATGGTCGGCTATCTCCTCAAGAATACCGTCACCGAGAATGGTCATGTTGCCAGAGGCGTGTGCCAGGTCAATGAGGACAGGTACCTGGAGAAGGTCACGGAGACAACGCACATCATCACCTGCTGCGACGGTATTCTCTATACCGAAGACGGGGATACCTACCACCGTCTCCCCGAGGATACCCTCGTCAGCATGAATATGTGGGGCTTTACGCCTTCCCTCCTCACCCGTCTGGAGGAGGATTTCCCCGCCTTTTTGGATCAGGCGATCCGGGACAATCCGCTCAAGGCCGAGTTCTTCCTGCCCACCGTCGTCTCCCATATGCTTGAACAGGACGAGGCCACCGTGCGCGTCCTGCCCAGCCTGGACAAGTGGTACGGCGTCACCTACCGTGAGGATAAGCCGGATGTCATGGCCGCCATCAGCGCGATGACACGGGAAGGCAAGTATCCCTCTCCCCTGTGGAAGTGAGAGAGCCCCCAAGCAAAGGAGGCTGCCGCTTGGCACCTGTACTGTATATCATTATTCCCTGCTATAACGAGGAAGCCGTGCTGCCCCAGACCGCGCCGATGTTCCTGGATAAAATCCGGGATCTTGCCGGAAAAGGAAAGATTGCCGAGGCAAGCCGCATTCTCTTTGTCAACGACGGAAGCCGTGACCGCACCTGGCAAATCATTGAGGATCTGGCTGCACAGGACGAACACTTCCTTGGGATCGCCCAGAGCCGCAACCGCGGCCACCAGAATGCTGTGCTCGCCGGCCTTATGGAGTCCATGGACCGCTGTGATATCACCATTTCCATCGACTGCGACGGGCAGGACGATATCAACGCTATGGACCAGATGGTCGATGCCTATCTGGACGGATGCGAGATCGTCTACGGTGTGCGCGCCGCCCGGGATACGGATACCTTCTTCAAGCGCTTCACTGCCCAGACCTTCTATAAGCTGCTCAACCGTATGGGCGCGGAGGTGGTGTACAACCACGCGGACTACAGGCTCATGTCCAGCCGTGCCCTGCATGAACTGGCTAAATTCAAAGAGGTCAACCTCTACCTGCGCGGCATGGTTCCCCTGGTGGGCTTCAAATCAACCACCGTCGCCTACGACCGCAGGGAACGTCTGGCCGGGGAGAGCCATTATCCCCTCAGCAAGATGATCACCCTCGCCGTTGACGGGATCACCTCCCTCTCGGTCAAGCCTATCCGGATCATCACCGTGACGGGCCTGCTCATCTCCCTGGTCAGTTTCATCGGCATCATCTGGGCCCTTGTCGCAGCGCTCAGCGGACATTCCGTGCCGGGCTGGGCTTCGCTTGCCTGTATCGTCTGCTTCATGGGCGGCATCCAGAGCATGTTCATGGGAGTCATAGGCGAGTATATCGGCAAGATCTATATGGAGACGAAGGAGCGTCCGCGATATATCATCTCCGAGCGCACGCCGGGAATGGAGGAAGCGCATGACGCTTGAGCTACTTGGGGAAACCTTCTCGGTATGTAAGGTGTCTGACCTGGATAGTGCCTGTCGTGCCCTTGCCCAGTCTCCCTTCTCCTTTCTCGCCCGAACCGATGAGGAGATCTCCCTTGTCTGTCCGATCAACGCAGTACCTGCCTGTACATGTGCTCGTGAGGATGGCTGGCGCGCCTTCCGCGTCCCTGGTTCCCTCGACTTCTCACTCATCGGGATTCTCGAAGGGCTGGCCCACTGTCTTGCACAGGCCGGTGTCTCGCTGTTTGCCGTATCCACCTACAACACGGACTATGTGCTCGTGCGGGAGACCGATCTTGAGCGTGCCATTTCCGCATTCAGGCAGTCAGGTTATCTGCCTTAAGCATCTGAATCACTTGTTTTGCGTCAGAGATGCAATCGCTCCATGCCAAGCGGAGAGGATTACAAGTCCAACCGTGTGAATCACCCCAAAATCACGAAATCCTCTGGACGTTTCTTTCATCTGCGACCAGAAGATGAAAGATCCCATAGAACTGCAAAGAATCATGTGGCGAGCTTAAGGTAATCACCTTAAGCTGTTCTTCAAAGTCATCCGGCGTGTAAGTCCAGTAATGAAAGAATGCGCAGCTTTCTCATGCATGGAAAGCTGCGCATTCTTCTGTTCCCAGTATATTGCTTATGATCGGTATTCCAGTACCAGGCCGAAGAGCACCGGCGGCTGTTCCTTCTCCATGTACCGAAAGGGGGATGGACATTGAGGATTACGTTCCATGCGTGGAGATACACAGTGACTATTGTCATTCGTGAAACCCACAAGAGGGCAAGTCTCGATGAACAACAACCGCCACTCGGGCAAGTGACGGGTTGCCTGTGGTCCTAAGACCATAGCACATTTGATTACTGTTTGAACAACCGTCGGTACGTTGCTCTTCGCTTTTTATTCTACGTACTTTTGTATCGCTGTCAAGTTTACAATTTCGATCCCATGTTTTTTTCGGCCTTGAAATCTTGGAACGGAAGCTTGGAATACCTTAGAATGGTCATACTGTGCATTTGACAGTCCGTTCCATCATTGTAGAATTACGTTGCCTCACACGGGGATATCGAAGAGTATGTTGGCTGGCGGGTGTTCCTACTTCCCGAACCGAAAGGGGGGGGATAGGACGTTGAGGATTACGTTCCATGTGTAGAAATACACAGTGACTATTGTCATTCGTGAAACCCACAAAAGGGCGAACCAAAATGAAAAAAACAACCGCCACTCTGGCAAGTGACGGGTGCGTGTGGTCCTGTGACCACATGAACTAATAACTTTACTGAGGAACAGCCGTTGGTACACTGCTCTTCGCTTTTTTATTATACGTACTTTTGTATTGCTGTCAAGTTTGCAGTTTTGGTCTCATGCTTTTTTTCGGCCTTGTAATCTGGATCAGAAGCTTGGAATGGCATCCTGTGCATTTGACAGTCCGTTCGAACATTGTTAGTATTACGTCGGCCCACACGGGAATATAGAAGAGTATGTTGGCTGGCGGGTGTTCCTACTTCCCGAACCGAAAGGGGGGGGATAGGACGTTGAGGATTACGTTCCAT
>JAFUZB010000432.1 GCA_017476845.1 Clostridia bacterium | reverse complement strand
GCCCGTGCCTTAGGGCACGGGCTCTCTCATGGGGTCAGCTGCCAACCGTGATCTCCGTGATAGATCATCTGGTGGGTCATACCGCCGTCGACTGCGATGTTTTCGCCGGTGATGAAACCGGCTTCCTCCGAGCACAGGAAGAGGGCGAGCGAAGCGATATCCGAGGGTTTGCCCACGCGGCCGACCGGCTGCTGGATGCAGTCTGCGCCCTCGTAGGTGTGGCCGCGCGTTTCGATCCAGCCGGGGGAGATACTGTTGACGCGAGCGGTGCCTGCGAGCGAAATGGCCATGGCGTGGGTGAGGGCAGCGATGCCGCCCTTGGCCGCGGTATAGCTCTCGGTCTGCGGCTGACTCATCCGGTCGCGGGAGGAGGAGATGCACACAATCGCGGCTCCCGGGGCGAGGTGCCCCAGAAAGAGCTTGGTGAGATAGAAGGGTGCGGTCACCCCGATGGCGAGGGCGCGCGAAAACTCCTCGTAGGTGCAGCTGTCTATTCCATGCATGGGCGGGAGGGCATTGTGAATCAGGAAGTCGACCTGCGGGGAGACAGAGAGCACATGCGCGGCAAAGCGCTCCAGATCCTCCTGTTTCCCGACATCCCCTTGAAACCAGCCTTCGCCCTTTGCGATGTCGATGATATGGACCGTGGCGCCCTCCTCACGGAAGGCCTCAGCAATGGCTTTCCCGATCCCGTGCGCGCCGCCGGTGACCACGGCGGTCTTTCCCTCAAAACGTATCCGTTCCATTGAAAATCCCCCTCAGAGTTTCCTCAGATACCTGATAGCATGGTCTGTACACGGATGCCGGAGATGGCGCTGAGCTTTTCGGTGAGCGATTGGATGTCGGCTTCCTTTGCATCCACTGCGACGGAGATGATGGAGATCTTCCGCTCTCTGTAGGGAAGGCCCATGTGTCCGATGATCTCTTCCCTGGCTTCATGCAATGCGCGGTTCACCTCTTCCACGGCCTGGGCGTTCTCGACGATGATACTGATGAGGGCAACTCGGTTTTCCATGGCTTGATTCCTCCTATGTATGGGCTTTCAGGTTTCCAGTGTGTGTGCAACCAGGCAGTCACTGCTGTCGTAAGTGAGGGTCAGGGAAAAGCAGCCTATGTCTGGTTTCTCCAAGAGCGGAAGAAAGATCCTGTCTCCCTCCCAGAGATTCAGGGAGGAGATGTCGGAGATAGGGACCCAGGCAAGCTCGCCCTCGGGACACTCCCGAAGTAAGGTTTCTTCCGTGTCTGCGGTATACAGAAAGGTAAGCTCATTTCCCCATTTGGGCAGGATAAAGGTGATGAGACCGCGCAGCGTCAGGTGCGTCACGGAAAGCCCTGTCTCCTCCAGGATCTCCCGGCGAATACAGTCCAGCGGAGACTCGTCTTCCTCGACATGCCCGCCGATGCCGATCCATTTGCCGGCGTTTTCGTCGTGCGATTTTCGCACGCGGTGGAGCATGAGATACCGCCCTGCATTTTGAATATAACAAAGGGTTGTGAGCCGCATCTTTCCTTCCTCCCGTCGCTTTCCTCATGTGCCCATTATATCAGTTTGGGCAGGGGAAAGAAAAGGGAAAGAAGGGCCATGGGAGGCAGGAAAAAACGGTTGCAAAAAGTGCCTGTCGTGCTACAATCCCCGCGGATTCCCTATCGATCAATGAGTGATCTCAAAAACTCGGAAACTAATGTTCGGAAAATGGCCGAATTGCCCCGAAACACTGGGGCGAGAAGTGGTTGAAGGGGGAGATTGGAGCCGGAAAAGATGACGAGAACAACTACCTTTGCAGATATACCGGAAAAATAG
>JAFUZB010000431.1 GCA_017476845.1 Clostridia bacterium | reverse complement strand
CAGAAGAAGGGGAGGAACCGTATCCTCTCTGTGCACAATACCGGAAGCTATATTGCCCCCGAGGATGCCCGGCGCATCTTCGATCGTTTCTATCGTGTGGATGCCGCAAGAAGCCGTGAGATCGAAGGATACGGATTGGGACTGGCCATCGCGCAGAATATCGCGCAGGCCCACGGCGGAAAAATACAGGTGGAGAGCAGCATTGAAACAGGAACGCGCTTTATCGTTACACTGGTGGAGTAAACTGGCATGCCTATGCCTGCTCCTTTGCGTGCCGCTTGGGGCCCTGGCATGGGAGACACCGATCCTGGTGTCAAGCTATGAGACGGAGGATAGCGGCAGAATCGTGCGGGAGCGTCTGGACGAGACCTTGTCCGCCGCCCTTGAAATCAAGCGGGACGGGGACTTCCGTTATATCCTGCTCCCGGACGGCACCGCTTCCCTGGTGGCCTGGGACGGCACCGGGGATACGGTGGCTCTTCCCTCCTTTGTCGGGGAGGCGCAAACGGGGGTGACGGGGCTCGGCGTCCCGGACATGAAGCTCGCGGTGCCGCTTGTGCCGGAAAACTGCGAGATCAGCGTTTGGCCGGAGGGACTCAGCCGCATCTGCGGCGGGGCTATTGCGCTGGGGAGCCGCACGCAGTTCCGTATTCCTGAGGGCGTTCGGGAACTGGATGCCTTTGCGGAGAAGGCCAACTATACCCTCAAGCGTATCGAGCTTCCCGAAACCCTGGAAATCCTCGGACCCAGGTGCTTTGCCTACTTCATGCAGATGGACCGGATCGTTTTGCCGGCGTCCCTTAGGGAGATAGGCACCGAGGCGTTCATGGCCTCTGAGGTATCGGATATCCGCCTATCTACCGGCCTTGCGCGGGTGGGTCCCGGGTCGTTCTATGGCTGCCATGCACTGGAGGAGATCGCACTCCCGGAGAGCACGCTTGACATCGGGACAGAGGCCTTTGCCATGTGCCGGAACTTGCAGAGGTGCGAGGTCCCGGGGACGGTGGAGAAGATCGGGGACCGGGCATTTGCAGGCTGTACCCGGCTCTATGGACTTATTCTCCGGGAGGGCAGCCTTCGGGAGATCGGAGACGACGCTTTCCAGGGGCTGGAGTGGCTCCGAAAGATTCGGGTGCCAAGCACCGTGACGCATCTGGGCGAGGGCGCATTCTCAGGATGTGTGCGCCTTGCGGACATCGATCTTCCGGGAAATCTGGAGAGCATAGGCGACCATGCTTTCCGGGATCTCCCTGACGAGGCGGAGTTTCTTGTGCAGGCAGGGACCCGCACGGAGAAACTTCTCCGGGAACTCGGTTTCCGGGTGCGCACGCCCTGAATGTAAAGAATATGTAAATCCTTCCGGCATTTTATTGAAGGAATGTGACACACTGTCATATAATCAGGAGAAATCCTTACATTTTGGAGGTAGGGCTGTTTCATGAAAGCTACGAAACATGGGATGAAACGGTTTGTATTCGGGCTTCTGGCCGTGATGATGCTTGTCAATCTTCTCCCGGTGTATGCCGAGGAAGGCGAGGACGAGGAGGATGTCGGAAGTGTCTCGGCACAGACGCTGGCCGAGATCGAAGAGTTGGACGCCATCAACGATGACGAGATCGTCTATGTGGTGGGCGAAACCTATCACGAGCCGGATGCCAGTGAGTTTGATGCGAAGTCTCCGGCACTGTATACCTGCAAGACGCTGGAGGGCAAGATGGGCATCCTCTATTCGGATCGCTCCATCGAATCGGCCAAGGTGGTATCCAGCAACGACAGACTGAACCTGGAGCTGCTCTCCGTCGGCCTTGTCTGGTGCGTGGCGCGCACCGGGGGTGCGATCGGATACATCAAGCGGGATAAGCTGACCGCCTTTGCTCCAGTCGATCCGGTCAACACGCCGCCCTACGGCACGATGAAGCCGGCCTTCATCGCGAGAACCAATGGCAACGCCCATGTGCGCAAGTCCATGAGCGATCAGGACGACAACTGGGTTGTGCTCAATCCGGATTCCCGCGTGAGCATCTGGCGTGTGCAGGATGGCTGGGGTATCGTGATTTACATGCGCAATTACGGCTATATCCGCATGGACGAGCTCAAGGAGCTCATCCCGGTGTCTCCCACCGATGAGCCCATCCGCGAGGATTCCCCGATCGGGGCCTACACCTCCTTCTACAAGATGACCGACAATGAGGCCAATATCGGTAGAATCCACAACATTGCCAACGCATCCAATCGTCTCTCCCGCGTGATGCAGCCGGGCGAGGACATCAACTACAACAAGTCTGTCGGTCCCTTCCGCGCAAGCAACGGCTACGAGAAGGCACCAGTTCTGGTGAACGGCACGACGGCCCTGGGTCACGGCGGCGGTGTCTGCCAGGTGTCCAGCACGATCTACAACGTGCTTTTGCAGCTTCCGAAGATCACCATTCTTCAGCGCAGACCCCATGGCCCCAGCGGCGCCTCCTATCTGCCCCACGGCGTGGACGCAGCCAGCGGCGGAACTAATTTGAACCTGCGTTTCCGCAACGACTACGATTTCCCGATCCGCATCGAAGCGCAGAGCATGGGTGACGGTGCCCTGTTCATGGCCATCTACAAAGTACAATAATAGGACATTTGCGAAGAGCCGGCATTGCCGGCTCTTCGCAGGTTCAGGGAAAAATGAGGGAGAGCTTAACACACGATGAAAACTTCGCTTTTTTTGGCCCCTCTTCACGTTGTATTCACGTTCTCCTGTCATGATGAACCAGGGGGTGATGGAAATTGTTCGGTTACATTGACCTCAATACGGAAGCATTGTCCGAGGAAAGGGTAGGCAGGTACAAGGCCTATTACTGTGGACTGTGCAAGGAAATCCAAGATCATTTCGGACGCCTGGGGAGGCTTTCACTCTCCAATGATATGACGTTTCTCACGGTCCTGCTCTCCTCACTCTACGAGCCCAGAGAGGAAGAGGAGGCACAACACTGTGCACTCCATCCGGTCAAGCCCAGGCAGACGATTGTGACGGAGATGACCGCATATGCGGCAGACATGAATCTGCTCCTGGCTTACTGGAAATTCCAGGATGGAAAGCGGGATGACAGAAGCGTAGTGCAGGGCCACATGGCAGCGTATTTTCAGGATGCGTATGAGGCACTTAAAGCGAAGTACCCCCGGCAAACATCCGGCGTGGAAAAAGCGCTGGAGAATATCTGGCAGCTGGAGGACGGGGGATCGACCGATATTGACGCGCTCTGCAGACTGTCCGGGGAGATGCTGGGGAGCACCTTTGTTCCTCGCGAAGACATCTTTGCTCCGGTCCTCCAGCGCGTGGGAGAAGGCCTTGGGCAGTTCGTCTACCTGATGGATGCCTACGAAGACCGGAAGGCGGACAAGAGAAAGGGGCGCTTTAACCCGCTTCTTACCATGCCGGAGGATACGCTGGAGGATGTGGTGGAGTATGGCCTGACAACCATGATGGAGAGTGCTTGCTCGGCCTTCCGCCTGCTGCCCTTGGAAAAGGATCTTGACCTTTTGGAGAACGTTTTGTACAGTGGCGTGTGGAACCGCTACGTATTCATCCGGGAGAACCGGAAAAAGAAAGATGGGAAGGAGGGGGAAGCGGATGAAGGATCCGTTTGAGACACTGGGTATTCCCTCGACTTCGAGTGAGGATGAGATCAAAAGCGCCTACAGGACACTGGCGAAAAAATACCATCCGGACCTGCATCCCGGCGACAAACAGGCCGAGGAGAAGATGAAGGAAGTCAACGAGGCCTATGCCGAGGCCATGCGTGTGAAAAAAGAGGGCGGCTATCGTCCTGAAATGTACGGAGACAGGCAGAGCAGCACTTCCGGTGCCAATCCGTACGGGAGCTGGAATCCCTTTGGTACCTGGCAGTGGGAGGAGCAGCGGAGCTACAATCCCTTTGGGACGGCCTATCAGACGGCATCGGAGAGCGACCCGCGCCTGCAGGCCGCGATGGATAACATCCAGACCGGAAGATATCAGGCTGCGCTGGATATCCTGCGGGATATCCCCGGGGAGAGTGCAAGGTGGCACTACCTTAATGCGCTGGCCCATCAAGGGATGAAAAACCAGGTGGCGGCCTATCAGCATGCGCGTTCGGCCGTGCAGATGGAGCCGGACAATCTAACCTACCGTGCGCTGCTCAACCAGCTGCAGGGCGCTTCCGCAACCTACCGCCAGCGCTCCGGCAATCCCTTCGGACGCACAGCGTGTTATTCCAGTCCGTGTATGTCGCTGCTTGCTATCAATATGCTCATGCGCTGTCTGTGCGGCCGCGGCGGTTATTTCCTGTGCTGTTAGGGAGTGAGGCCGATGCAGGGGAAACTGCCGTATAAGACAAACATCGCTTCCTATAGGGAGGTGACGGCCTATCTGGCTGCACTGGAGAGGGAAGATGGGCCCGGGCGGGAGATTCAGGAAGCCCGCGAAATGCAGCATATGACGCAGCGCCAAGTCGCACAGGCGGTCGGATGCACACCATCCAGCGTGGACGGATGGGAGAAAGGACGGTTCAGGCCGGAGGCGGAGAATATCCAGAGCCTCTGTGAGACACTGGGAATCCTCCCCGGTGTGCTGCTGGGCGAGGCGGCGCGAATGCGGGATCTCTACCCTGAGGAGCGCACTTTTCTCGGCGATCTGCAGTCGCTCTCCGAGGAGGACCGGGCGCTTGTTATGCACGTGATGCGCGGCATGATCCGAAACGCACGGGAGGAAATGCCGAGCGCTCTTCAAAAGGAATACCGCAACATTACGCTATTGACACGGGAAAAGACGGAGAGCGGAAGGGAATCCCTGGAGGAAAATGCATTCTTTGTTTCCCGCAATTCCGGCACAGACGGGATCGACCGTCTTGTCGCGCTCGCGGACGAAAGCCTTGCGCCTGCGTTTCACGAGGGAGAATTTCTGACACTTTCGCAGGACAAGGCGAGAGTGGGAGAAACGGGTCTGTACTTAATAGATGGAAAAACGTATCTGCTTTTGCGCAAAGGGACGACGCTGACACTTCCCGATCATCCGAGGGTGGAGGTGCCGCTAAGAGAAGCTTCGTGTCTTGGGCGCGTGACGGGTTCGATCAAGGCGGAGAATCTGCCGCGCGGGAATGTGCGAAGTGCGCTTTTTTACAAAAATACGCCTGAATGATACATTTTGGCGGTTCAAAAGACATCCGGAATCATTCCAAGTCCCACAGGGTTCTGGTATAATCCGAGGTACAGACAGAAAGCACTTTTCTGCCTGAGAACGTATAGCCCCGGTGAAAACCGGGAAAGGAGAGGGTTATCATGACGAAACTGATTTCCATACTGCTCATGCTCTGCCTGACTGTCAGTTGCGCTCTGGCCGGTGCCGAGAGCGAATTCAGTCAGAATCTGGAAGCTTTCATTGAAAGCGTGGACCTGGAGACGAAAGATCTCCTGGTAGATCTCGATTTCCCAGGCGATTACAGTGATTATCTGCTCCAGGTAGGCAAGAACGAGAATGGTATTGTTGCAAAGGTCTATGATGTGGGGCTCGAGAGTGATTCCTTTGCCCTGCAGGTAGATGCAGAAACCGCCTATGTTTCGGTTGTGCCGGCTGAAATCACAGTCGCACTGAAATACGAGACGCTGGTGAGCTACGCCCAGTCCTTCATTAAGAACACCCTGGGTATCCCGGTCGACCTGATTTCCCCCGAGCAGCTGATGGCGGATGCCAGTGTGATTGTGTCCAAGCTGGCTCCTCTGGCTGGCTCTGCTGTGACCATGGTGGATGTCTCCGAGATTGAGGGCGGCTACCGCGTCACCCTGAATTCCCAGGTGGCAGCCCAGGTCATTACCGGCGGCATTGATGCGCTGCTTGGCGATGACGAGGTCAAGGGAATCATTGATCGTTATGCAAGCCTCCTTGCAACTGTTGGCGTGGAGCTTTCCTCCAACGTGCTCTCTCAGGCCTGGGATGGCACGCGTGACAATATTGCGGCAGCGATTAGCGCACTGGAAGCTTCTGCCGATGTGATGGATGACGGAACCTATCAGGCGAAGGCTACACTGACAAAGGGCGAGGACGTGCTGAATGTAACCTCCACCGGCTCGGTGGATCTGGAAACGGGTGCAATCGACACCCTGACCGAGGTGAGCAAGAACGATGAGGCTCCCGTTGCGACCGTGAAGTATACCGCGGGTGCAGACGGTGTGCTCTACGAGGCCAAGGGCGAAGGCTTCAGCCTCTATGAGAAGCTTGAGCTTGCAGGCGAAGAGCTGGTCAAGTTTGATTATGTGCTCACCGAGGAAGATACACCCGTCATCGAGATGCACTATGCTGACGGAAACTGCACGATCACTGCTCCCGATCTGAACATCGCAGTCGAGAAGACCTTTGAAGATGCCAACTCCCTGGAACTCCTCCTCACCATGAAGGCAGCGGGACAGGAGACCATCGCGAAGCTGACCTACACTGTGAATGAGAACGAACTGACCTACAAGGCGGAGACCGCAGGCCAGGAATACATCGTGAAGGTCACGACGACAGATAAGGGAACCTATGCGAACCTTTCCGAAGCGGAAAACCTGGTCGTAGTTACTGAGGAACTTCTTGACTCTCTGGTGTCTGAGCTTTTGGAAGCTGGCTCTCTCGAATAAAAGTATAGGCAGGCTTTGGCCTGCCTACTTTTAGCGCAAAAACTTAAACGATTAAGCTATTACTAAAAAAGGAATCACCGTCTTCCGGTGATTGGGATTCGTACGGGATAGTCGCCTAAGAGCAGGTCCGAGGATACAAGCATCTTTCACGACTTCCGTGCGACGGACATGTGGGTAAAAAAGAGGGAGTATATGATCAGGCAAGGGCGTACCGTGCCTGAAACTCGCGGAAAAATCGTTCAAAGTCGGGAGTGCGTTTTTCTTTAACCAGATACTCGTGCGTGTCAAAGGAGCCACTGCTCAGTTCGATCATGGCCACCGCAATATTGGAACAATGGTCACTGACTCGTTCAAAGTCCGTCATGAGATCGTTGAAGACAAATCCATGCAGAATGGTACATTGCCCGGTCTGAAGACGCTCAACATGGCGGAGTTTCAGTTCATCGCACAGGGCATCTACAACCTCCTCCAGCGGTTCTACCTGCTGCGCTAGGTGCAGATCCTCCCGGACGAAAGCATCCACGGTAATGCGAACGGTTTCGATGACGGCATTTGTCAGGGTGGCAATCTCTCCAATGGCATCTGTGGAGAAGGCAATGCCCTTTTCGTGCATCTCCTGGGCGCTTCTTGCAATGCTCAGGGCATGATCTGAGATGCGCTCGAAATCCGAGAGTGTGTGCAAGAAGACGGACGAAGCTCGACTCTGATGCTCACTGAGTTCCTGTCCCGTGAGCTTCACCATGTAGGATCCGAGCGCATCTTCATAGTGATCTCCGCTTGCCTCCAGATCATCCACTGCCTGGAAGTCTGTTGCGCTGTAATGTGACAGGAGCCCCACGGCTAGGGTGATTGCCTCGGCGGTATTCTCTGCCATCTTGCAGATCGTCTGACGGCTCTGTTCAATGGCCAGCGCGGGGTGCGCAAGAAAGCGCTCCTCCAGTCGCAGCGTCGGGTCCATCGCTGTACTCTTTTCTGGGATGATGAGAGCGGACACTGCCTCCAGCACATCCGTGAAGGGAGCCAAGAGGCAGAGGATGGCGAGACGAAGCAATGTGTTGACAAAGGCCAGGGAAAACGGGTCCATGGTGCGGGCAAGAAACGGAAAGCGAAACATGGCCTGGGCGATATAGAAAAGGGAGGCACAGCCCATAACCCCCATAAAGGAGGCGACCAGGTAGCTTACAGCGGTGCGTTTTCCATTCGTGTTAGCGCCCAGCGCGGACAGAAGCACCGGGACGGATGCACCGATGGCGATGCCCATAAGAAGCGGCAGACCCGATTCCAAGGTGATTGCGCCTGTGACGGAGAGTGCCTGACCGATACCTACCGCTGCGGATGCGGACTGCAGCAGAGCTGAAAATAGCATACCCACCAGTATGCCCACAAGGGGATGCGTCATGGTGGTCAGCATCCCTCTGAACCAGGTCTGCTCGCCCAGCCCACTGACGGCCTGGCTCATGGAACTCATGCCGAACATGAGCACGGCAAACCCCAGCATGATATCTCCGATATGGTGATGGGTTGGGTGCTTACTGAACATGCGCAGCATGATTCCTGCGACTGCGATGATACCGGTCAGGTTGGCGGTGGACAAAAGAGAGGCGAAACCGGATGTGCCGTCTAAGTAGCTCAGGCAGATTACCCATCCGGTGATGCTGGTGCCGAGAATGGCGCCCAGAATGACGGAGATCGCCTGACGGACTTTCATCATGCCGGAGTTCACAAATCCAACCACCATCACCGAGGTGGCAGAGGAAGATTGGATCACCGCAGTAACCCCGGTACCCAGAAGAATGCCCTTGACGGGTGTCCCTGATAGCCTAAACAGGATCGGTTCCAGTCTGTTTCCGGATACTCGCTTCAAACCCTCTCCCATGAGCGTCATGCCAAAGAGAAACAGGGCAATTCCGGATAGCAAGCTGATGACATCTGATATTTCCATACATTCACTTCCTTCTCTTATACCTTACGCCACCCTTGTTAAATCTGGAGCCCGGTTTGCGTTAAATCCATGTAAAGTGCGCCCAAGGATGATCTCAGGCAGGGAAGGTATGGTAAGATGGGGAGGAGGTGAGACACGTGATCTATCTTCTGGAAGACGATGACAGTATCCGCAAGCTGGTGGTGTACACGCTGGAAAGCCAGGGATTTCAGGCGTGCGGTATGGGCACTCCGGAGCAATTCTGGGATGCGATGGCACAAAAGCTGCCGGAACTGGTACTTCTGGACATCATGCTGCCCGGTGAGGACGGAATATCGATTCTCAGACGCCTTCGGGGGAAGCCTTCGACTGCCCATCTGCCGGTGATCATGCTGACGGCGAAAAACACAGAGTATGACCGTGTGGAGGGGCTGGATGCCGGGGCCGATGATTACATCTCCAAACCCTTTGGGATGATGGAGATGGTTGCCCGGGTTCGAGCAGTGTTAAGACGCACGGAAAACCACACAGCGCCATCGGCATACCGCTTTGGGGCGTTGTATCTTTGTCCGGAGAGGCATGAGGTGCGCGTGGCAGACGTTCCAAGGGCACTGACCTACAAGGAATTCATGCTGCTTACTCTCCTTGTGGAAAACCGCGGTCTGGTGTTGACGCGGGAGATCCTTCTGGACCGCATATGGGGTCTTGGCGCGGAGCGGGAAAACCGCACACTGGATGTCCATATCCGCACACTCAGAGCCAAGCTTGGAGAAGCGGGGAATTACATCCAGACCATTCGTGGCGTAGGATATCGCTTTACGGAGGAAAGCCTATGACCAAGACGATCTTTCGAAACACCTTTCTGGTGGGTGTCTCAGTACTTCTGCTTTGTGCAGTCCTGTTCTTCGGCATGCAGTACACACAGACCAAGGAGGAAACCTATGCGGCGCTCCAGCAGGAGGCGGTGTACGCGGAGCAGGGACTGATGCTTAGCGGGACGAAATATCTGGAGGCCCTGAATCGGGTGAATCGAATCACCTGGATGGACGAGGCGGGCAATGTTCTCTATGACAGCGCGTTTCCT
>JAFUZB010000430.1 GCA_017476845.1 Clostridia bacterium | reverse complement strand
CCGCCGCGGAAATTGCGGCGAACGCCTGAAGGTTCCTTAGGGAGAAAATCAGAAACGCGATCAGATCTGTACCGGATCGTCCGTGTTCTCAAAGGTGGGATCGGTATTCTCGCCTTCCTCCGGCTCGGGGTTATTCACCGCCTCTGCGGTCTGCACGTTGGCCTCGGTCTCGGGCAGGAAGGTGTTGTTTCCGGGGGCGGTGTAGTTGCGCGCGCCGCCTTCGCTTAGGTGATCCAGGGCAGCGGCCGATTCGCGACGGAGGGCCGAGCGGCGAAGGGCTGCGGCAAAGAGTACGACGAGGAACACGGCAAAGAGGGCAAGGAAGACATAGCCCGCGGTCAGAAGCGGCTCCTGAAGGAGCTTCAGGTTCTCGTCGAGGTCATCCTCGGTGGGAAGCTGCTGGAGATTGGGCCGGGGCGGGGTCACGATCGGGACCTCGGTGGGCACGGGCGTAGGCACGGCCTCAGAGATGCGGATGATGTTGCTCTCAAAGCTGGAGGTTTCGCCGAGCTGGTTGCGGACTCTGGCGACAAACTGGAACTGTCCGCCCATAGAGATGGATACGTCGCGGGTGAAGTCGCGGGTTTCGCCCGAGAGGATGGACGGGAAGGTGTAGAGGGTGACGCCGGAGGCGGAGACGCTGACATCGCTCACATCGGCGGTGGAGTTGTTGGTGACATGGACCTTGAAGCGCACTGTCCCGGGCACGGTGTAGACGACGTCGCGGTCAGCTTCGGCCACAACCGATAGGGTGATGGCATCCTCGGGCCGCACGGCCGTCAGGGTCAGGCGGTTGGACGCGGTCTCAATCTCTGCATCGCTTCCGTCGGTGGCCGTGATCTGGAACTGGTAGTCGATGGTATCGGCGATGGTGACTTCCTTTTCCAGGGTGGTGGTCTTGCCTGCTGGCGCGGTCTCGCCGCTGAAGACGAGGCCGAGGATCGGATCGGTCACGGAAATGTTACGGTAATCGCTCTTTCCGGAGTTGGCGAGCTTCAGTGTCAGCTTGACGGTCTCCCCGGGCGTTCCGCCCTTCTTGTCGGAGGAGAGGGTCGCCTTGAGCTTGATGTCGGTGTACTTGATGGTGGTGGCTTCCTTGGTGACCGTCTCGGTCTTGCCCGCGGCGCGGTAGGAGATGGAGGCCTGGGAGGTCAGGTCCTTGGTGCCCATGGTGACCGTGAAGGTGGTGGAATCCTTTTCGCCCGCGGCGACCTTGTCGATGATCCCCTTCTTGGAGGAGATGCTGGCGTTCTCGGTGATGGTGACGTCGGTGACATCCAAGGTTCCGGTGTTGACGATATCATAGGTGATGGAGACTTCCTGTCCCTTGCCTGCGGTGGTCGGGGTGATGGTCCGGTTGACCTCGATGGAGGCAACGCCGCCGGTGTAGGTGATCTCCTTGGAGAAGTTGCGAGACTTGGAGACGAGCTCGCCGGCCTCATTGTACATGCTGTACTTGACCTTGAAGGTGATCTTTCCGGCGTCGAGCATGGCCTGCGTGACATCGATGGTGCCCGACCAGGACTTGGATGCGCCGCTCTCCAGGACGGGAGCGCCAAACTCTTCAATCTGTTTGCCGCTCGGATAGTAGAGGGTCACGGCGCCGGGAAGGGTGTCCTCGCCGACATTGGAAATCCGAATGGAGACCGTGATCTCGGTGGGCTCGGTAAAATCGCTCTGGGAGACCTGCATGGCGACCCTGAGGGGGTTGACTTCATCTGCGAGGGCGGAGCCGAAAACGCATACGGCCGCGATACAGATCAAGAGAACGATAAGGGTGCTGAGGGTGCGGAAATGGCTTCTCATGGTTACCCTACGCATACATTTTTCAAGGCGAACTCTCTCGCCTGTCCTCCTTCCACGCCCCTAAAGGGCAAGGATAAAGCTACAGATTCTCTTCCATTTTACTTTTTTTATACGCTTTTTGTCAAGAATTTGGCGGAAAAGCGGACGGATTATGAAAAATAATCACAAACATTATGACATTTGTGCCATCTTTTTTCTGCGAAATGTCGTGTAAAATCGGCAAAACGGGAAATAATCTGTCCGGGAAAGAGCGAAAACGGACGTGCGCTCAAGGGCGTGAAACCGTGGCAGATCGCAGGCTGGGGGAGGCTCGGGGCAGGGGCTGGACAGCGCTTCGTGTTCAGCCCGCCCTCCGGTGCACGAAAAAACATGAATAAAACATTGCCGGGAATGTACGGAAAAGCCATTTCCGCATATAATAATGAATATGTTCGCACAGATCCCGTGCGGATAGAAAAGAAGGAGGAAAACCTCATATGAAAAAGTTTCTGGCTTTTGCTCTGGCTCTCGCACTGTGCCTGACGAGCGTGGCTGCGCTTGCCGAAGTCGAACTGACCATCGCGCACATCGGACCGACCACCGGCCCCGCCGCGCTCTACGGTCTGGCTACCCTGCACGGCGCTGAGATCGCTGTTCAGGAAATCAATGAAGCGGGCGAATTCAACATCACCCTGGTCAATGAAGACGATGAGCACAACGTGGAAAAGGCCGTCAACGCCTACAACGCCGCTCTGGATGCCGGCGCCGTGGCCATCATCGGCAACACCACCTCCAAGCCCTGCGAGGCTGTCTCCGCACTGGCTGTGGAAGACCGCGTGATCATGATCACCCCCTCCGCCTCCTCCGAGGCTGTTCTTGAGAACGGCGACGACGGCTACAAGGGCAACGTCTTCCAGGTTTGCTTCACCGACCCCAACCAGGGTCTGGCTTCCGCTGAATACATCGTCGAGCACAAGCTGGGCGAAAAGGCCTTCGTGATCTACAACAATGCCGACGTGTACTCCATCGGCATCCGTGACACCTTCAACGCCAAGGCTGCCGAGCTGGGCCTTGAGGTTGTCGGCGAGGAAGTCTTCAACGACGAGACCACCGACTTCACCGTGCAGGTTTCCAAGGCACAGGAACTGGGCGCTGACATCGTCTTCCTGCCCATGTACTACACCCCCGCTTCCTTGATCCTGCAGACCGCTGCTGCCCGTGAATACAAGCCCGTATTCTTCGGCGTGGACGGCATGGACGGCATCCTGGGCATCGAAGGCTTCGACACCTCCCTGGCCGAGGGCGTCATGCTCCTCACCCCCTTCGTGGCCACCAGCGAGGATCCTGCTGTGAAGAGCTTCGTGGAAAAGTATGAAGCCGCTTACGGCGAGACCCCCATCCAGTTCGCAGCTGACGCGTATGACGGCGTGTATGCGCTTGTCGCCGCCGCCAAGGAAGCCGGCATCACCACCGGCATGAGCGTTGAGGAAGTATGCGAGGCCTTGATCCCCGCCATGACGACCATCACCGTGGACGGCATCACCGGTTCCATGACCTGGGACGAGACCGGCGCTGTCACCAAGACCCCCATGGCCGCCGTTATCGAGAACGGCGTGTACGTGATCGACGCTGACTAAGTAGCATAGCAACTGCAAGGGCGCAGGCCGGCTCCGGATCCCGGGGCCGGCTTGCCCTGTCCATATGCGGCTTGAGAGGTCGTCCACAGAAGAGCCAAGTCAGGGAAACACGCCTCTCTTCTGTGGACAGCTCCTGACGGCTGTGCTAAGATGCGCGGGGACAACCCGCGTTTGACACCAAACCTCGGATGGGGAGGGACGATCCGTGATCTTTTTGGACAATCTGGTCAACGGCATCAGTCTGGGCAGCATCTATGCCATTATCGCGCTGGGCTATACGATGGTGTATGGCATAGCCAAGATGCTCAACTTTGCCCACGGCGATGTCATCATGATGGGCGCGTACATTGCGTTCTGTGCGCTGCAGTACTGGAACCTGCCGCCTTTTCTCGCGCTGGTGGTCGCCATGCTCGCCTGTACGGTGATGGGCGTGGTGATTGAGGGACTGGCCTACCGGCCGCTTCGGCAGGCGGCGAGCCTGGCGGTGCTCATTACGGCCATCGGCATGAGCTACCTTCTGCAGAACCTCGCGCTCATGATCTGGGGCGCGAACCCCAAGAGCTTCCCCTCCAGCATGATCTCCATTCCGACGATCTCGCTCTTTGGCGGACAGCTGAAGATCGCGGGCGCGACGCTTGTGACCATCCTGGCCAATATCGTGATCATGGTGGCGCTTACCCTGTTTACCAGCAAGACGAAGACAGGCAAGGCCATGCGCTGCGTCTCCGAGGACAGGGGTGCGGCGAGCCTCATGGGCATCAATGTCAACCGCACCATCTCCATCACCTTCGCCATCGGCTCTGCCCTGGCGGCGGTGGCCGGCATTCTTCTGTGCTCGTCCTATCCGACCCTGCAGCCCACCACGGGCAGCATGCCGGGCATCAAGGCCTTCACGGCCGCTGTTTTCGGCGGAATCGGCTCCATCCCGGGCGCCATGCTCGGCGGCCTTCTCCTGGGCGTGATTGAGATTTTCGGCAAGGCCTATATCTCCACCGAGCTCGGCGACGCGATCGTGTTTGCCGTCTTGATTATCGTTCTGCTCGTCAAGCCCGCAGGTCTTCTGGGCAAGACAGTGCGCGAGAAAGTGTGAGGTGAGCAACGTGACAAAAGCCAAGCGGAAGCGTCTGATTTACAACTGTATCACCTTTGCCATTGTCATTATTGCATTCATCGTTCTCCAGTCCATGATTGAAAACAAGACGATCACCAGGGCCCTAAAGGGCCAGCTGATCCCGATCTGCTGCTGGATCGTGATGGCTGTCTCCCTGAACCTGGTCATCGGGATCTCGGGCGAATTGTCACTTGGACACGCAGGCTTCATGAGCGTGGGTGCCTTCACGGGCGCCGTGGTCTCCGGCTACCTGCTGCACGGTCTGGGCGTGGAGAATGAAACGCTGCGTCTGGTCCTGGCCATTGTGGGCGGCGGCCTTATCGCGGGCCTTGCGGGCGTCGTCATCGGCATCCCCGTCCTTCGCCTTCGCGGCGACTATCTTGCGATTGTGACCCTCGCCTTCGGCGAGATCATCCGCAACCTGGTCAACGTCACCTACATCGGTGTCTCGGACGGCGCTCTGGTCTTTAACTTCCTGCGCAAGAATGTGCCGGAAAATACCCGCATGCTGGTGGACGGCGCGAGCGGCGCGGTGAAGGTGGCCAAGATTTCCACCTTTACGGCAGGCTTCGTCCTGGTGCTCATCACCCTCGTCGTCGTCCTCAACCTCATTAACTCCCGCTCGGGACGCGCGATCAAGGCGATCCGCGACAACCGCATTGCGGCCGAGTCCATGGGCGTTCCGGTGACCAAGTACAAGATGATGGCCTTTGTGACCGCGGCGGTGCTCGCCGGTATGGCAGGCGCGCTCTACGGGCTGAACTCCTCCACGGTGGTGCCAAGCCAGTTCACCTTCAACCAGTCTATCAATGTGTTGGTGTTTGTGGTGCTGGGCGGCCTTGGCAATGTCCTGGGCTCTGTCATCTCCGCAACCCTTCTCACCGTGCTGCCCGAGGTTCTGCGCGCCTTTGCGGACTACCGCATGCTGGTGTACGCCATCGTGCTCATCCTCGTGATGATTTTCACCAACAATCCCACCATCCGCGCCTTCGCGGACCGGATCTTTGCCCCCGTCAAGCGTCTGTTCACAGGGAAGAAGGAGGCTGAGGCTGCATGACAGAGAAGAAGCGTCATTCGGATACCCGCATGGTACCCGTCCCCAGTCACTCCATCGTCCCCGAGCGCGACCTGGGCTCTCAGCCGGTGCTGGAGACAAGCCACTTAGGCATTGAGTTCGGAGGCCTGAAGGCCGTGGAAGACTTTAACCTGACGATCGGACGCACCGAGATCGCGGGCCTCATCGGCCCCAACGGCGCCGGAAAGACCACGGTGTTTAACCTCATCACCAAGGTCTATGAGCCGACGACCGGAACGGTGCTCATCAACGGGAAGGATACGCACGGGATGAATATCGTCCAGGCGAGCCGCCTGGGCATCGCCCGTACCTTCCAGAATATCCGTCTCTTCGGCAATATGTCCGTGGAGGACAATGTCTGCATCGGACTGCACAATCAGATCCGCTACAGCATGATGGAGGGCGTCCTCCGTCTCCCGCGCTACTGGGGCGCAGAGCGGAAAATGCATAAGGAAGCGCTGGAGCTCCTCTCCATCTTCGACATGCAGGACCTGGCCGATACCCAGGCGGGGTCCCTTCCCTACGGCGCACAGCGCCGTCTGGAGATCGTGCGCGCCCTGGCCACCAACCCCAGTCTCCTGCTTTTGGATGAGCCGGCTGCCGGCATGAACCCGCATGAGACCGAGGAGCTGATGGAGAACATCATCAAGATCCGTGACCGTTTCCAGATCGCCATCATGCTCATCGAGCACGATATGAACCTGGTCATGGGCATCTGCGAGGGCATCTGTGTGCTCAACTACGGCAAGGTCATTGCCAAGGGCACTGCCCAGGAAATCCAGAATAACCCGGTTGTGGTCGAGGCCTATCTGGGAAAGCGGAAGGAGGGGGAGAAATGAGTGAGGGAAAACGCACCCAGCCGCTGCTTTCCGTAAACGACATTCACGTCTACTACGGTGCCATCCATGCCATCAAGGGTGTCAGCTTTGAGGTGTATCAGGATGAGATCGTGACACTCATCGGCGCTAACGGCGCAGGCAAGTCGACAACGCTCAACACCATCACCGGTCTTCTCCGTCCCAAGCAGGGGAGCATTACCCTAAAGGGCGAGAACGTGACCACCCTTCCGTCCCACAAGATGATTTCTCGCGGCATTGCGCTGTGCCCCGAGGGCAGACGCATCTTCCAGCAGATGACGGTCAGGGAGAACCTGGAGATGGGCGGCTATACCCGCCAGGCCGGGGAGATCGCCGCTTCCATTGAGGAGATGTTCACCCGCTTCCCCAGACTCAAGGAGCGCGAAAAGCAGATTGCCGGTACCCTGTCCGGCGGCGAGCAGCAGATGCTCGCCATGGCGCGCGCCTTGATGAGCAAGCCCAATCTCCTCATGCTGGATGAACCGTCCATGGGCCTTGCGCCGATCCTGGTGGAGCAGATCTTCTCCATCATTCAGGAACTGCACGGCGCGGGGGTCACCATCCTTCTGGTGGAACAGAACGCGCAGATGGCACTGTCCGTTGCGGACCGCGCCTATGTGCTGGAAACCGGGCATATCACGATGGAGGGGAAGGCGGACGAGCTTTTGCACAACGATGACGTACGCCGTGCCTACCTCGGTTCGTAAGCGATGTACGCGGCTCCCGAAAGCGATTCGGGAGTCGCGTTTGTGTCTGGTTCCTCCGGGAGAGAGTCCGAAAGTCCATATTCCGCAAAGAAATCCGGTCAAGGGCGCGCTCCCTTGTCATTTCAAATCGATCGCGATATAGTTACCGCCGTAGCAAAAGGAGGAGGCACGCCCGGCAATGCAAAGACAAAGAAAGGGGCCGAGGAGCAGCGAGATGACCGAGGGCGTCATCTGGAAGCAGCTGCTTGCGTTCTTCTTTCCGATTCTTCTGGGTACCTTTTTCTAGCAGCTCTACAACACGGTCGATGCCATGATTGTCGGCAAGGCCGTCGGTAAGGAAGCCCTGGCCGCGGTCGGCGGCGCCACCGCGAACCTGATCAATCTGCTGGTCGGTTTTTTTGTGGGTCTCTCCTCGGGCGCCGGTGTCATCATCTCCCAGCACTGGGGTGCTCGCAGGGACGGGGAGGTTTCCAGTGCGGTGCATACCGCAGCCTTCATTTCCCTGCTCTTTGGCGCTTTCCTCACCTTCCTGGGGCTCTGGCTCTCCCCGCAGCTGCTCACCCTCATGCATACTCCAGCGGATGTCCTTCCGCATGCGACCGCCTATCTTCGGATCTTCTTTCTGGGTATGATCCCGCAGATGGTCTACAATATGGGATCCGGGATCCTGCGGGCCGTGGGGGATTCGCGCCGTCCGCTCTTCTTCCTCATCTGCGCCTGCATGACCAATATCGTCCTGGATGTCATCGCGGTCATCGGGATGGGACTGGGTGTGCGCGGCGTCGCGTGGGCGACCGTGCTCTCCCAGACGGTCTCAGCCGTCCTTGTGACCGTGACGCTTCTTCGCGCCTCCACCAGCTTCAGGCTCCGTCCCACCAGGATCCGGCCGCATCCGGATAAGCTCCGGGCCATCATCCGCATCGGGCTCCCCGCGGGGCTCCAGAGCGTCATGTACTCCCTGTCCAATGTGCTGATTCAGACGGCGGTCAACGGGTTTGATACCGACGTTCTCGCAGGCTGGACGGCATATGGGAAGCTGGACGGCCTGTTCTGGATGACCATGAACGCCTTCGGGGTGGCGATCACCACCTTCTCCGGGCAGAACTTCGGCGCCGGGCGCTATGACAGAATGCGCCGGGGTGTCCGGGTGACCCTCCTGCAGGCGCTGTGCGGGTGCGGCGTGGTCATGGCGTTTTTGTGGGGCTTTGGGGAAAACCTCTACCGCCTCTTTACGACCGATGAGGACGTGATCGCCCAGGGACTGCATATCCTGCACACCTTGGTGCCCTTTTACATGACCTATCTTTGTGTGGAGGTCCTCTCCGGCGCTGTGCGCGGCGCGGGTGACTCCGTGATCCCCACGCTCATGACCCTCTTTGGGATCTGTATTCTGCGCGTGCTCTGGATCTTGTTTGTGCTCCCGGCACACAGGACGATCGATACCGTACTCTATGCCTATCCCATAACCTGGATCGTCACGTCGATCCTCTTCATTGTCTATTACCTAAAAGGCTCCTGGCTGACAAGATGCAGGCGCAGGGCCGGATTGGAGGCAGATCTATGACAAGCTCACCGCTTTCCCTAAGGCAGGTTCGTGTCGAAGACGGATTCTGGAAGGGCGAAATGGAGCTGGTGCGCACCACCATGATTCCCTATCAGTGGGAAGCGCTCAACGATAATGTGGCCGATGCGGCCCCCAGCTTCTGCATGCATAACTTCCGGGCTGCGGCAAGGCTGCAAAAGCGCAGAAGCGTGGGCGAGGCGGACGGTTTAAAGCGCGGTCTGCCCTTTGCCTTTGAGACGGTCCCCGAGCGCGGACAGGCGCCGGAGGCGGACCGGTTTTACGGGTTTGTCTTCCAGGATTCCGATCTCTACAAGTGGCTGGAGGCGGTCGCCTATCAGCTCATGCAGCACCCGGATGAGAAGCTGCAGGCCACGGCCCAGGAGGCGGCGGACCTTGTGTGCGCTGCCCAGGAGGCGGACGGATACCTGGATACCTTCTATATTCTACGCGGCCGCGAGGGTGCGTTCTCCAATCTGCGCGACTGCCATGAGATGTATTGCCTGGGTCACCTGACCGAGGCGGCTGTCGCCTGGTACCTGGCAACCGGCAGGCGCGAGCTCATGGATGCCGCGGGCCGCTTTGCCGACTGCGTGGCGGAGCATATCGGCCCGGAGGAGGGCAAGAAGCACGGCTATCCCGGCCATGAGATCGCCGAGATGGCGCTCATCCGCCTCTATGAGGCGACGGGCGAGGAGCGGTATCTTCGCCAGGCGCGCTACTTTATCCTGGAACGGGGAAAGAAACCCAACTACTTTGCCCTGGAGCGCAACCGTGCGCTGAGGGAGGAAGGCAAGATAGAGATCCCCGAGGAGGAGCTCATCAAAGACTTTGCGTATCATCAGGCGCATATGCCGGTGCTTTCCCAGCGCGAGGCGGTGGGACATGCGGTGCGCGCCATGTACCTCTACAGCGGCATGGCGGACCTTGCCCGCCTGGACGGGGATGACAAGCTGCTGGAGGCATGCGAGACACTGTGGCAGTCGACGACACAGGAAAAGATGTATGTGACCGGCGGCGTGGGCGCAACGCATATCGGGGAGGCCTTCTCCAGGCCCTTTGATCTCCCCAACGATGCCGCTTATGCCGAGACCTGCGCTTCGGTGGGTCTGGTCTTCTTTGCCAGACGCATGCTGCAGATGCAGGCCAAGGGTGAGTATGCGGATGTCATGGAGCGCGCGCTCTTAAACGGTGTGCTCTCCGGCATGGCACTGGACGGAAAGAGCTTCTTCTATGTCAATCCCCTTTCCGTGGAGCCCGAGGCCTGCAGAACCGACAAGCGGCTTGAGCATGTCAAGCCGGTCAGACAGAAGTGGTTCTCCTGCGCGTGCTGCCCGCCCAATGTAGCGCGCCTTCTCTCCTCCCTTCCCCAGTATGCGGTGACGCAGGGGGAGGATACGGTCTTTGTGCACCTGTATCTGGGTATGGAGATCGAAACAGAGCTGGGCGGAAACAAACTTAAACTGCATGTCTCGGACGGCTGGCTGCGCGGCGAAACCGTGATTGAAGTGGAAACGGACGGGGAAACTGCGGGCACGATCGCCGTACGACTTCCCGGATGGTCCAAGGAGAGCCGGGCCACGGCAGATGGACACGAGGCAAAAGTGAAGGACGGCTATGCCTACTTTACCGGGACATGGAAAAATGGGGACAGGATCGTGGTCTCCACACCCATGGCGCCGGTGGTGCTGCAGGCCGACAGCCGCGTGCGCGAGGACGCGGGCAAGGTGTGCGTGCAGTACGGCCCCTTCGTTCTGTGCCTGGAGGAGAAGGACAACGGCGACAGCCTGCATATGCTGAGAATCGATGCGGCCGACCCTGCCTTTGAGGTAACCTGGGAAAACATAGGGGCGCTGCGCCTTCCCAGGGTCACGGCAAACGGCTTCAGGAGATGCGAAAAGCGGCAGAAGTCCCTCTACAGCGCCTACGAGGCACCCGTGGAGGAGCGTGTCCGCCTGACCTTTGTCCCCTATTTTGCCTGGGGCAACCGCGCAGAGGGAGAAATGAGTGTATGGGTGCGCGCTTAAAGCGCACAGGGAAACAAGCGTGCGGCAAGGCCGGGTGGTGACGGCTAGCGCCGCAGAATAGGTGAAGAAATGAAGAAATACCGTGCCGGCATGGATGTCGGCTCAACCACCGTCAAACTGGTGATACTCGACGAAAACGGAGAGATGTGCTTTGGCGCCTACGAGCGCCACTGTGCGCACACACAGGAGACCCTTGCGGGACTGCTCCGGCAGGCGCAGGAGAAGCTGGGCGAGTGCGTGCTCGTGCCCGCGATGACGGGCTCGGGCGCGATGAACCTGTGCAAGGCGCTGGGCCTTCCCTTTGTGCAGGAGGTCGTGGCCGTCGCGGACGCCATTGAACGCACCGCACCCCAGACCGATGTGGCCATTGAGCTTGGCGGGGAGGATGCGAAGATCATCTACTTCCGCGGCGGCCTGGAGGAGCGCATGAACGGCGTATGCGCGGGCGGCACCGGCGCGTTCATCGACCAGATGGCGGCGCTCATGCAGACCGATGCGATGGGCCTCAACGAGGCCGCAAAGGACTATAAGGAGATCTATCCCATCGCCGCGCGCTGCGGCGTGTTTGCCAAGAGCGATATTCAGCCGCTCATCAATGAGGGCGCAACCCGCGCCGACCTCTCCGCCTCCATCTTCCAGGCGGTGGTCAATCAGACGATCTCTGGCCTGGCCTGCGGAAAACCGATCCGCGGCTGTGTGGCCTTCCTGGGAGGGCCTTTGCACTTCCTGCCGGAGCTTCGCGCGGCGTTTGTCCGAACCCTGCATCTTACCGATGAGACCGCGATTATCCCGGAAAACTCCCACCTCTTTGCCGCGATGGGGGCTGCGCAGGTGAACGACAAGGAGCAGAGCTTCCTTCTCTCCGACCTGCTAGCGCGCCTGGAGAAGGGCGTGCAGATGACCTACGAGCTCAAGCGCATGGCCCCGCTCTTTGATTCCCACGAGGAGTATGAGGGCTTTGAGAGCCGCCATGGGATGGCGCGGGTGCTGCGCGGGGAGATCGCAAGCTACAGGGGCGACTGCTTCCTGGGCATCGACGCCGGGTCAACCACGACCAAGCTCGCGCTCATCGGAAGCGAGGGCCAGCTGCTCTGGTCGTTCTATGCGGGCAATCAGGGATCGCCCCTGCTCACGGCGATCGAAGCGCTGCGTGGGCTTAGGGACCTCATGCCCGAAGGGGCGCACATCGTGCATGCCTGCTCCACCGGCTCCGGCGAGAACCTCATGAAGGCGGCCTTCCGCCTGGACGAGGGCGAGGTGGAAACCATCGCGCACGCCACGGCCGCGGCCTTCTTTGACCCGGATGTGGACTGCGTTTTGGATATCGGCGGACAGGACATGAAGTGCATCCGTCTCAAGGACGGCTCGGTGGACTCGGTCATGCTCAACGAGGCCTGCTCCTCGGGGTGCGGCTCCTTCCTGGAAAACTTCGCCGTGTCCCTCGGGTTTACCGCGGAAGGGTTTGCCAAGGAGGCACTCTTTGCCGCTCATCCCATCGATCTTGGCACAAGATGCACGGTCTTCATGAATTCCAACGTCAAGCAGGCCCAGAAGGAGGGCGCGACGGTACAGGATATCTCGGCGGGTCTGGCCTACTCGGTCATCCGCAATGCGCTCTTTAAGGTCATTAAGCTTGCCGATATCACCCAGCTGGGGCGCCATGTCGTCGTGCAGGGCGGGACCTTCAATAACCCCGCAGTGCTCAGGGCCTTTGAAAAGATCACCGACATGGAGGTCATCCGGCCCGATATCGCGGGTCTCATGGGCGCCTTCGGCGCAGCCCTTCTGGCTAAGGAGCGCTGCCGGGACGGACAGACCACCATGGTGCCGCTCACGGAGCTGGACAGCCTCAAGTGGGAGAGCGAAACCACGCACTGCAAGGGGTGTGTCAACCACTGCATGCTGACGGTCACCCGCTTCCCGGGCGGGCGCAGCCATATCACGGGCAACCGGTGCGAGCGCGGTCTGGGCAAGCAGAATGACCAGGACCGCGGGCCGAATGTGTCGGCCTATAAGCTCAAGCGCATGTTTGACTATGCGCCTCTCTCCGAAGAGAGGGCGACCAGGGGAACGATCGGGATTCCGCGCGTTCTCAATCTCTGGGAAAACTATCCCTTCTGGCATACCTTCTTTACCTCCCTCGGCTTCCGCGTTGTGCTCTCCCCGGTGTCCTCGCGTGCGATCTACACCCTGGGCATGGAATCGATTCCCTCCGAGAGCGAGTGCTATCCGGCCAAGCTTGCGCACGGGCACGTGCAGTGGCTCATCAACCGAGGGATCCGCACCATCGTGCACCCCTGCGTGTTCTACGAGCACCAGGAGGTGGAGGATGCGGCCAACCATTTCAACTGCCCCATTGTCTGCGCCTATCCGGAGAACCTGAAGAACAATGTGGACGATATCGGCGAAAAGCAGGTCCGGTACGTGCGTCCCTTCATTGCCTTTACCAGTGAAAAGATCGCGGCGGACCGTCTGGTGAAGCTGTGCGAGAGTGAATGGCAGATCCCATCGCGCGAGGTGCGAAACGCCGTGCATGCGGCCTGGGAGGAGCAGGCGAAGGCCAAGGCGGACATCCGCAAGGAAGGCCGGAGGGTGCTGGATTGGATGGAGGCAAACGGCAAGCGAGGCATCGTGCTCGCGGGCCGTCCCTACCATGTGGACCCGGAGATCCATCACGGGATCCCGGAGCTCATCGCGGGCTATGGGCTGGCGGTGCTCACCGAGGACAGTATCCCCGAGGACTTCACCCCCGTGCGCCCGCTTCGCGTGACCGACCAGTGGGTCTACCACTCCAGGCTCTATACCGCCGCGCAGTATGTCTGCACGCGCGATGACCTGGAGCTGATCCAGCTCAACTCCTTCGGCTGCGGCCTGGATGCGGTCACGGCCGACCAGGTCAGCGATATCATGGAGAGCTGCGGAAAGCTCTACACGATCCTGAAGATCGACGAGGTCAATAACCTGGGGGCTGCGCGCATCCGTGTGCGCTCCCTGCTCGCTGCGATGAATATGCGCAGGGAAAAGGGCATTCAGGCCCTTCCCGACGCTGTCACCTCCTACAGCCGTACCCTCTATACGCAGGAGATGCAGGATCAGGGCTATACGATCCTCTGCCCGCGGATGAGCCCGATGCATTTTGAGCTCATCGAGGCGGTCTTCCGAAAGGCCGGGTTCAACCTTGTCATGCTCGACAACGATACCCGCGCCGCCGTGGACATGGGTCTTCGCTTTGTCAATAACGACGCCTGCTATCCCTCCATCATTGTGGTCGGCCAGATGATGGACGCGGTGCTCTCGGGCAAGTATGACGTCAACCACCTGGCCCTCATTATGAGCCAGACCGGCGGCTGCTGCCGCGCGAGCAACTATGTGGGCTTTATCCGCCGTGCCCTGCACAAGGCCGGGCTGGACCAGATCCCCGTGATCTCGGCCAACATCAACGGCATGGAGAAGAACCCAGGCTTCCATATGCGCCCCGCCTCCCTCCTGGCGCTCATCAAGAGCGTGCTCCTGGGCGACCTTCTGCAGCGCTGCACGCTGCGCATGCGCCCGTATGAACAGATCGCGGGATCGACCGATGCGATGTATGAGAAGTGGCGGAAGATCTGTATCGACGATCTGACCGGAGACAAGCCCTATGGCAGGCGCGGCTACAAGGATATCTGCCGCGACCTGGTGCACGACTTTGACCTGATTCCCATCGATGAGACGGTCGTCAAGCCGCGCGTGGGGATTGTCGGAGAGATTCTTGTCAAATATATGCCCATGGCGAACAACCACCTCATCGAGACCCTCGAGCGCGAGGGCGCAGAGGTCAATGTCCCGGACCTGATGGATTTTGTGGCCTATACGCTCTACAACCAGGATTACAAGCACGCCTACCTCGGCGAGCCCTGGACCTATGCCTGGGCCTCCAATATGGGTGTGCGGGCCCTGGAAGTGTTCCGCAAGCCGGCCACCGAGGCCTTAAAGGCATCCAAGCACTTTGAACCGGGAATGGCGGTGGAGGACATTGCTGAACTGGCCAAGCCACTTCTGTCCCTGGGAAATCAGTACGGCGAGGGCTGGTTCCTTGCCGGTGAGATGGCCGAGCTCATTCATTCGGGTTTCCCCAATATCGTCTGCATTCAGCCCTTTGCCTGCCTTCCCAACCACGTGGTCGGAAAAGGCGTCATCAAGCAGCTGAAGAAGACCTATCCCCAGAGCAATGTGGTTGCGGTTGACTTTGATCCGGGCGCCAGTGAGGTCAACCAGCTCAACCGTATCAAGCTGATGCTTTCCAGCGCCAGAAAGCAGCTGCAGGCACAAGGAAGTAAGTAAAGCATGCGAAGTGACTTCAAAAAAGGGCTGCGCGACGGCATTCCTATTGGCCTGGGGTACCTGTCGGTATCCTTCGCCTTCGGCATCCAGGCGATGGCGGTGGGACTCACCCCGCTGCAGGCCCTGCTGATCTCCCTGACCAATGTCACCAGTGCCGGTCAGCTTGCCGGCATCCAGCTCATAGGGGCCGGGGCAAGTCTTGTGGAGATGTGACTGACCCAATTGACCATCAATCTGCGCTATGCGCTCATGAGCCTGGCCCTGTCCCAGAAGATGGACGGGAGCATGGGCACGCTCCAGCGCATGATCTTCTCTTTCTGCAATACCGATGAGATCTTTGCTGTCGCATCGGGGCAGAAGGGCAGGGTCGGGAAGTGGTACCTCTACGGCCTGATGTTGGTTCCCTATTTCGGATGGGCGCTGGGCACCTACCTGGGCTCGGTGGCGGGAACGCTGCTTCCGCTCTTTGTGCGCACGGCTCTGGGCATCGCGATCTACGGTATGTTCCTGGCGATCATCATCCCGCCCTCCAGGAAGCAGAAATCGGTGCGGACCGTTGTGCTTGTGTCCGCTGCGCTGAGTATCCTTTTGCGCTTTACGCCGGTCCTTCGGTCCATCCCCGCGGGCTATGCGATCATTCTCTGTGCGCTCATTGCGAGCACGGTCGGGGCCATTCTCTTTCCTGTGGAGGATGAAGCGGAAGGGGATGCGGACACATGACCTGGCAAACCTTTCTTCCGCATCTTCTGGTGATGGCCCTTGTGACCTACCTCATCCGCATGCTGCCCCTCACGCTGATGCGGCGGCAGATCCACAACCGTTTTATTCGCTCCTTTCTCAAGTATGTCCCCTATGCGGTGCTCTCTGCGATGACCTTTCCGGATATCCTGTTCTCCACGGGCTATACGGCGGGTACGCCCAACGGACTGATCACGGCGCTGGTCGGCCTTGTCGCAGCTGCGATTGCAGCCTGGCGCGGCAAAGAGCTCCTGACGGTAGCCATCGTCGCGTGCCTTGCGGTGGCGGCTGCGCAGTTCGCGCTTCTCTTAATCGCCTAATTCTATCCCTAGCGGCCTGATGGCGGCGGAAGGCACGGCGGCATACCACACCTTGCGGGGACGGTGTGCCGAAGGGGTAGCGCTAGCGCCAAAAATGGTTTGGCTTTACAAAAAACAAAAGGAAAACGGTCACAAACGTGACCGTTTTTTACATTTCTACTTTACAAAGCCTACAGCGGGTGCTATAATCCGCAACAGTTGAGAGGCCCATGAAGGCCTTGCAAAAATAAGGAGGACATAGCATGAAAAAGCTTCTCTCAGTCGTGCTCGCCCTGGCACTGGTGCTCTCTTTGGCATCCTTTGCCTCCGCTGAGGACTACACCATCCGCATCTATTCCAACTCCAATTCCCCGGAGCGTACCAACTGGCTTGTGAACGCTGCCAAGGAAGCGGGCTTCACCATCAAGATTGACGACAACTCCGTCATCTCCGGTGACACCGCCGCTGTGCAGGCTGCCAACGAGAACAAGGACGGCGACCTGATCTTCGGTCTCAACGAAACCCGTTGGAGCCAGCTGATCAAGGGCACCTATGAGAACCTGAGCATCCTCGACTGGACCCCCACCTGGGCGGACAAGGTCGGCGATTTCAAGTATGACGGCAAGGCCTACGGTCTGGTCATCCAGAACGTGCTCATGCTCTATCGCAACGACGAGCTGGGCACCAACGGCGAAGCCCTCCACTTTGCGCACTGGGCAGACGTGATCAACAGCGGCTACAAGTGGTATCGTCAGGGCAAGGTCGGCGGCACCACCAACGCCAACATCAACAGCTCCATGCTCTATCCCTTCACCGATCCCACCTCTCCCGCAGGCGGTATCTCCGTGGACGGCTGGAAGGCACTGTGGGCATACTGCGCAAACGGCAACTTCACCGGTGACAGCTACGGCCTTGATCCCCTCATCCGCGGAGACGTGCAGGTAGCTACCTTCTATTCCTCTTCCCTCTACGGCAACATCGAAGCTGCCGAAGAGACCGTGGACAATCCTCTGCGCGGCACCCTCGAGCCCGAGAACTGGGCCCTGGTTGACATCGACGACGGCACCTACTACATCGCCGAGTATGTCGGTATCCTGGACAAGGCCGGCCGCACCGAGGAGCAGACCGAAGTCGTGAAGGCCTTCGCAGAATGGTTCGGCTCTGCCGAGACCCAGGCTGCATGGTCCGATGAATTCGACAGCTATCCCTGCAACGAAGAGGCTGCTGCCGAAGTGTTCGACGAGACCCCCGCGATCTACACCATCAAGAACTTCGCCCTCAACACTGTGGAAGGCACCGACCTGAGCTATGCCGAGTATGTTGCCGCACACAATGCCGAGTGGACCAACATCATGACCAACCTGGGCTTCTACTGGGCTGACAATGCCAATGCTCCCGCAGAACCGGATTGGGATAACCTCGACTGGGCAACCCTGACCCAGAAGGCGGAATAAGCCGAATACCCGGTGGGCGGGCCCTTGCGGGCTCGCCCGCTTTTTGTACCTTCCGGAAAGCAGAAGCGAAAGTGAGGAGAAACCCCATGATTCAGCTCCAGGATATCGTTGTCAAGTTTGGCGATTTTGAGGCCCTGCACAATATCAATGTGCATGTGGCAGAGGGAGAATTCTTTACCTTTCTTGGGCCCAGCGGCTGCGGAAAGACCACCACGCTGCGCACTATCACCGGCTTTATCGAGCCCGTCTCGGGCACGGTGCACATGAAGGGAAACGATATCACGCATGTGCCGATCGAAAAGCGCAATATCGGTATTGTCTTCCAGAGCTATGCGCTCTTCCCGACCATGACGGTGCACGACAATATCGCCTTCGGCCTGAAGATCAAGAAGATGAAAAAGGCCGAGATCGAGGAGAAGGTCAAATCGATCGCACGAAAGGTGGATCTCTCCGACGAACAGCTCGCCAAGGCGGTCAGCCAGCTTTCCGGCGGTCAGCAGCAGCGCGTCGCCATCGCGCGTGCCCTGGTGACAGAGCCCGCGATCATCTGCATGGACGAGCCGCTCTCCAACCTGGACGCCAAGCTGCGTGTCCAGCTGCGCAATGAGCTCAAGCAGATGCAGCGCGAGTTCGGTATCACGACCATCTATGTCACGCACGACCAGGAGGAGGCGCTCACCCTCTCGGACCGCATTGCCGTGTTCAACAAGGGCTATATTGAGCAGATCGGCACGCCCAACGAGGTCTATAACTTCTCCAAGACCGAGTTTGTCGCAAACTTTATCGGCGATATCAACCGTCTGGGAGACGGCCTTGTGTCGGGGCTTAAGCTGGATAGCGCGCGCCACCACTTTGTGCGCCTGGAGCGCGTGCGCGTCAACCGCCCCAAGGAGGAAAGCGAATTCCAGGCCACCGGCACCATCCGCAGCCGCGAATACTATGGCCTGTACATCAAGTATTATATTGATGTGTGTAACCAGACCATCAAGGTGATTGAGAAGAACGACGGCAGCAATATCTACGATGCCGGTGAACATGTGAGCGTCGGCATCCATCCCCAGGACATCATGTCGTAAGACCAATAAGGGGAGGTGAGTGG
>JAFUZB010000429.1 GCA_017476845.1 Clostridia bacterium | reverse complement strand
CATGGAAGATCAACGTCCTGGATACAGAACGTCCGCAGGCAACAGGCGCTCTCTCACTCTATTATGACGGAGAGGAAACGGATGTTGTCAAAAAGGGGACGTATCCGGATTATCTCATCAGGGCAGAGGGGGCGGAAGCTGTTCGCTATGCGGTGGAATATGGGGAAAGCAGCCGTTCGAGTAGTATTGCCATGGCTTTGGACGAAGACGGCCTGAATACAGGCAGCTTGTATATTCGCGACTGGACACAGTCACCGGGCGTTACGGTGAAGCACTATGTCTTGAAGGATGGCGTATGGTCTAAACCGTCTGTTCGTTTCTATCGGTATGATGATGTGACGGTGAGCGGAGCGCTCGTCGCTGAGATTTCTCCTGCTTCCCCAAATGATGCGAGTACAGTTTTTGTTTCCTTCCCCGAGCCCTACGAAGTGTTCAACGGCGCCCTCTACCGAGAAGGGAAAAAGGTGCAGGGTTTCACTTCTAGCCACACGCTCACAAGCATATACCTGGGTGTCCTTGAAGCTGGGAATTACACCTTTGTAGGTACGGGGATGCGCGACGGCGTGTGGACCGAAGAGGGTCAACTGAGCTTTGAGGTCGTCAGTCCCGAACGATATGACACGCCGGTGCTTGTCAGCTATCCTGCGCAGATTCAGGTGGGAGAGGCTTTTACCGTCAAGGCAGATCTCGATGAGCGGTCCCGGTATTCCACGCTGTTTCTGTATGATGGGCAGAGAAAATACATAGGCTTTCAGAATTCAACCGACGGGACCTTTACCTACAGTCTGTGGCCGGATGACAGCGCGCCGGGAAACTACTTCGCTACGATCACCAGTTACGGCAATGATAGAGAACGCAGCCTGAGTGTGGACTTTGCGCTGAATGTGACGGCGGGCGAGCGTCCGGCAGCGCCAAAGCCGGTCGTTGCAGTGGAGGAATCCAGAACGATTTTCCGCTTTGGGGAAGTGTATGAAATCATTAACCTGGAGCTTTACACGGGAGAGAATAACCGGTATTCAGGCACTTCAGTGTTTGATACGGACGAAATCGCATGGCCTGTACCGCTCGCTGACGGAGACTGGATTGCAGTGCTATCTGTGGCCAAGGAGGGTATCGTAAGCTATGAGGCTCGCATCCCCTTCACTGTGGGTGAAACCGCACCGCAGAAGCCGGAGATGTGGTTGGATATGGACTCGGAAGATGGGTACACGCTTCCGGTGAGTGAAGGTGTGGAGGTCGGTATTCGTATCCCGGAAGATGGGATTGATGCGGTCGAGGTCATCCTATGGCTTCCCGGTGATGAGAAGGAGCAGTTTGAGATCACTGCCGACCAGGATCCCTATGCCTATTTTGTAGACGGTGAATACTTCGTGGGTATGGTCGGATTCCAGCCGGGTAGGTTTATCTGCCGTGCCCGTCTTCAGGTGGATGGGGTGTGGTCAGCGTGGAATGAGTGCAATGTCCTTTTCACTTCAGAAGGGACACTGCCGGACCCGGAGATCGTGTTCGATTTCCATACGCTCTATGAAGGGGAAGCACTGTATGGCCGTATTGCCAATTATGACAGCGACATCGAGTATACACTGCAGATTCTGGACGGCGAAGGTCGTTTCCTGGGCGTATGTGAAGCGGATGCCTTCGGAAGTGACGGCAGCTTTGCGGTGACAAGTGTATCCGCCGAGAGTGATGCATTGCGTGTCGGGGAAGGCTTTGCTGCGGGCAGCGGTTACCAGGTGCTCATCAGCGTGTACCGGTATGGATGGAGCGCAAACGGCTGGACGAATGCCGCCGTGGATGCGTTCGATGTCATTCCTGTGCCGACATATGACCGGGTGGTGAAGATCCCCGAAGACGTGAAGATCATCGAAAACGAAGCGCTTGCCGGTATAGACGCCCAGGCAGTCTATGTGGGTGCGGCATGCGAAAGCATTGCGAAGGATGCATTGGCAAACTGTGCCTCCCTTGCATGGCTGGAGATTGCAGGTGCCGATACCCAACTGGACGCCCTTGCCTTGGAGGGGACGGACATCATGATCCTTGTGACACCGTCCGGAAGTGCTGCAGAAGCGGTCCTGAAGGGGAAGGTGCACATCATCCACAGGCCCTGATTGAGGGCGTCAAAAAAAGTGGCGGGAGCATCCCATGGGAATCATGGGGCTTCCGCCTCTTTGAGCCTGGGCAACGGAGGCATCAGACGATGGGGAGACGGATGACGGTTTTGAGCTTTGAAGGATCGCAGCGGCGCGGATCGCTCAGGTAGATCTCATGGTGCAGCCGCTGGGGAGTAATGTCTGGATGATACCCCTTAGCGGACGCGAAAGCATGCAGCTTCGCTATGGTCTCCTGCTCCGTGTCATAGGGGCCGACATGCATACACTGGACTGTCAGGCCTTCGCGGATTCGGACATATTCCACGCAGGAAAAGTCCGTCTTCTT
>JAFUZB010000428.1 GCA_017476845.1 Clostridia bacterium | reverse complement strand
TGCTTGCCCAGTTGGCACCGGCAAACAGGATGACGGCGATGACGGATTTCATCATGCCCACAGCAGTTGAGTACGAGATCAGGCCAGAACCGATACCCATGTTGTAGACATACAGGTCCAGCGTTTCAATGAACGGCTTGGTCATGGCGTTGCTGAAAAGCTGCTGTTGCTCCATGCCGGTGTTAAGGAAATTGCCGATGCTCATGACGAGTAGTACAAAATAGGTGGGGATCAGTTGAGGCAGAACAATATTCCAGATGCGGCGCATTCTTCCCGCACCGTCGACCTCGGCGGCTTCCAGCACCTCATGGTCAATACCTGCCACGGCGGCGAGGTACACAATAGCGTTCCAGCCAAGCGACTTCCATAGGCTCAGCAATTCCATTTTCAGCCATACATGGTTTGAGGAGGTGAGGAAGGAAATGCCAGTGTCAATCAGTCCGAGATCTTTAAGTAGGCGGTTGACAAATCCGGTGTCCACGGCCAGCATGCCGTAGGACAGAGCATAAATGATAACCCAGGAGATGAAGTTGGGCAGGGTTGTGACTGTCTGTACAATCTTGCGAAACCGCGTGGAACGCATTTCGTTGAGGAAAACTGCGAAAAACATAGGCAGCGGGGTGAACAGATAGTTGATAAGCTGCATCCCCAGGGTGTTTCGCAGCACTTCCATCAATCGAGTGCGCATGACAGGCTGCATAAAGAGTGTAGTAAAGTTTTCCCAGCCAACAAAGGGACTGTTTGCCAGGGAACGTCCCGGCCGATAGGAAACAAAGGCGAAGGACCACCCCCACAGCGGGAGGTAATGAAAGATAAAAATGAAGAGAATGAAAGGGATGGCCATCCAGAAAAGTTTCTGTCCGTCCCGCTCCTGCATGCTGCGGTGTCCCGCTGTGCTCTTGGCTTTGCTCATCGGGCGCCTCCTTTGGATGTTGTAATTCTGGCGGAATTGTAGCATCCGCATGAAAACGGGGTAAATATGAGAGATTTGACTTTTTGTGGAAAACTATCACATTCTTTACCGAAACATGCAACATCAACTGGCTTTACAGTGACGCCTATGTTATGATGCGCCACGGAGAGAGGGGGAAAAGCGGATGCACGCGGTACTGCTTGTGGACGATGAACGAGCGGTTCTTGACGGATTGCAGGAAGCGCTTGATTGGGATGAGTATGGTTTCAGCGGTGTACTGACGGCACAGAGTGCACAGGAAGCAATGCGAGTCATGCACGAGCATGACGTGGATCTGATTATTCTGGATATTCTCATGCCGGGTATGACGGGTTTGGAGATGCTTCGCAGCATTAGACAAAGTTTTCCAGATATACACTGCATTCTGATTTCTGCGCACAGCAAGTTTGAATATGCGCGCGAAGCGCTGCAGCTGAATGTGGAGAACTATCTGCTCAAGCCGATTGACATCAATGAACTGCGTGAAACAGTACAAAAGGCGGCGGAAAATATTTCTGCCGCCTCTGAGAGCTTTCATAATCTCTTTGAACGCAATGTATTGGAAAGATGGCTAAATGGACGTATTACCGGGGATGAACTGGTGGAGCACAGCCGCTTTACTCGCTTTAACGTACTGCTGCGCCGTTATTATGCGATGTATATCCTCGGGGACGCGCCGGTAGAGAATGTGCTCCGCATAGCTGTCCAGAGTCTGGAGCCTGTCTATTCGGCATACAGTCTTCTTGTGGGTGACAGGGAAGGTGTGGTGCTTGTGGGAGGCAGGGACCTGAGGTGGGATATCATTTCGCAGATGCTTCCTCAGGAGCTCCTGGACAGTAGCATATACACCATTGCCTGCGGAAGCGAGGCATCCGGAAATGGTGAAGTGAGCCGGAGCATGGCTGATGCAAAGCATCTTTCTGATTTTGCCCGACTGTGCGACATGCACGGCTTTCTCTCCTTTGCGGAGATTCCCTGGGATCTGATTCCCGCGCAGGTCCAGGCCATCCTTGCGGATGCGCTTTCCGGAGACAAGGCTCAGGAACACGTGCTTGGTCTGGCTATGGATCTGGCACAGGCGCATCGTGCAGATATGACTTACCTGCGTACGCTTTATGCACAGTTCTGTCTTGCACTGTGCAAGGCTTCTGATACAGTCTCCAGAGACTTTTCTCTTCCGGCTTTTACTTCACCCTATACCATTGAGAGCTATCGCATCAGTGTGCAAAATGCGATATCCAAGCTGCTGTCAGCGTGTTCCCGGGAACAGGAGGGGTTTTCGCCGATCATCCGCAGAATCCTTACGTACATCAGTGACAACCTGACATCGAGCGTTTCCATCAAACAGTTCTGTACCCAAACAAAGACGAATGCTGCGTATATCGGTCGTCTTTTTAAGGAGGAGACAGGTGTCTATTTCAGTGATTATGTGAGTATGCTGCGTATCCGCAGGGCAAAAGTTTTGCTGGAAGAAACGGATGATACCGTGGGTAATATTGCACGCCAGGTCGGCATGTATGATGTCAGTTACTTTACGCAATGTTTCAAAAAACAGGAGCGTATGTCACCAAGCCAATACAGACAGTCACACAGAGCATAGGGAGGACAGAGAAGCATGGAAAACAACAGAATACCGTTGCTTGACGGATGGCGCTTTTCTTTGACGGCAGATGAAGGAGCGGTGGCAAGGAACACGGATGACAGCGACTGGCGTGTGCTGGATCTGCCGCATGACTGGCAGATTGAGCAAGAGCGTACAGAAGACGGGATAGACCGTCAGGGCTTCTTCCCTAGGGAGCATATCGGCGTCTATCGCCTGCATTTCACTCCGGACCCTACATGGGAGGGTAAACAGGTCCGTGTACTCTTTGACGGTGTGCAGCATTTCTCCACGGTTTTTCTCAATGGTGTCAGGGTCGGCGGACGACCCTACGGTTATGTACCTTTCCTGTGCGATCTGACTGGAGAGATACGCCTGGGTGAAGACAACGTGCTTGCCGTACGTGTGGATAATACTGACCCTTCCGGCGGAGTCTGGACATCCAACGGAGGGGACAGATGGTATTCCGGTGCCGGTATCTACAGGAAGGTATGGCTTCTGATCGGGGAAGCAGGCCGCATTGTGCATGATGGTATCCGGATTGTTGCCACGCCGGTCAATCATGGACCGAGCGGTGATGTGCCGGATGTGGCAGGTATTCGATGTGATAAGGCAGACGTCAATATCACTGTAGAGACAGAAAATGCCCCTGCGGACGCGCAGGTGGCAATTCGGATCCTTGATGCGGACGGGATGGAGGTTTATACGGTCAGGCTGTCTGCGCAAACGGAGACGTCACACCGCTTTATCCTCCCAAAACCGCTCCTGTGGACACTGGATAAGCCGAGTCTGTATACGGCGTGTGTCACACTGCAGGATGGGGCACGCGTACTGGACAGGCATACCGTTCGGTTTGGTGTGCGATCTGCTGTCTTCGATGAGGAGGACGGTTTTGTCCTCAACGGCGAAAAGGTAAAGATGTTCGGTGTCAATCTGCATCATGACGGTGGTGCGGTAGGTGCGGCAGTCCCTGTGGAAATCTGGGAGAAGCGCCTTCGCACGCTCAAAGGGCTTGGCGTGAACACCATCCGGGCATCACATAATCCCATGGCAGAGGAAGTCTACGATCTGTGTGACGAAATCGGTCTTCTGGTTGTGGATGAGCTTTATGACAAATGGATTGGAAGCACCATGTATTTCGATGCCCTCTATGAGCAATGGCATGAAAAGGACCTGGCTGCGATGATCCGGAGGGATGCCAATCACCCCTGTGTGGTACTCTGGAGCGTGGGCAATGAGGTACGTGGACAATACAGTGAGTTGTTCTTCCGCTGCCTGAAGGATATGTGTGATCTGACAAGAAAACTGGACGGTACACGGGCGGTTACTGCTGCACTGATTATGTTTGTTTTGCCAGAATATAATGATACCACGCCGCTGGGCAAACGCCTGGAGGTTGCCAGACGCTATGCAGAGTGTGTGGATGTATTCTCCTGCAACTATATGGAGCACTATTATGCCAGGCTGCGTGCATCCGGTATGCGCAAGCCGATTCTGGGCACCGAGGTGCGCATGTATTATCGCCATGATGATCGATTCCCGGATGCGGTGACTGTCAGGCTCCAGTCGCCCTATGCCATAGTAAAGCAGCATGATTGGGTCTGTGGTGCACTTGTATGGGCAGGCATCGATTATCTGGGAGAAGCACCTTTCTGGCCGTTGCGCGGCTGGACAGGCAACCTGCTGGATTCCACAGGTGATATCAAGACTCGCGCCTGGTACTGTGCATCCCAGTGGACCAATACACCGATGTTAAAACTTGCTGTATATGATGAGACGGAACCTTGGGACGGCTGTCGCGGGATGTGGGGATTTCCGCAAATGCGCAGACACTGGAAGTACACGGCGTTCGAAAAGATCCTTCATGTTGTTGCTATGACCAATTGCGATACAGTGAAGTTTTATCAGAACAATCAGACGCCTCGCACGGCATATCTTAAGGACAGCGAGGA
>JAFUZB010000427.1 GCA_017476845.1 Clostridia bacterium | reverse complement strand
TGGGATCACAGGGATTGATTCAGTTTGGCGGGAGCGGTCCGTTTGCCTGATAAAGGATGCGAAATGACAGCAAAAGAACACATAGCCAAGCAATGCTGGACAGTGTTTAGCATTTGCTGGCTATGTGTTCTTCTGGGCTAGACGACATGCCTGCCATGGCTGCACATGCAGCTTCTGGCAGGCAAACGAGCCTTAAGCTGGTTATCCGATCTTCACCGGCTGACCATGGTTCAGTCGGGATTCCTCTGCACCGAGCGCAACGAGATGGCTCTCGACGGAACGATCTATGGCCGTCAACGTGGGCGTCATTTCGATTTCTCCGCGCACAAGGTCGATGAACTCACGAACCAGGCGGACATCGCCGCCGCCGTGACCGGAGAAGTCATCGGCCAGCTTGCGTACATCAATGACTTCGTCTTCCTCGCCATACTTCATGACGCGGATGGTCTCTTTTTTCATGTCGCAGTAGAGTTCGCCCATGGTGCCGCCCACACGCAGCGTGCGTCCGCCGTGCGCCGTAAAGGCGGTCATGGTAAAGTTGACGGTCGCACCGTCCTCCAGCTCGAGATTCACCACCTGATGGTCTACGACATCGTTGTCACAGTGGTAGACACATCTTCCGTACGGGCCTTCCCTGAGCGCCCTCAGGAGCTTTTCCTCGGTGGGCTCAAAGGCGACCACGTTCTGCGGCCAGTCGTCGCCTACGCGGTGGAATTCATCCAGGTAGAACTTGACCGCATTGTAGGGACAGGTGTCTGCAACGGAGCAGTCCAGGCAGCGCTCGGCACTGCCCTGCGGGGCGTTCTCTTCCTTGAACAGGGAGAGCGAACCGAAGGAGGAGACATAGCTGCAGTGCTTGCCGGTCAGCCAGAGCAGGATATCCATGTCATGGCAGCACTTCTGCAGGATCATGCAAGAGGAAAGTCCGGCATTGCGCCAGTTGCCGCGCACAAAGCTGTGCGCCTGGTGCCAGTAGCAGACCTGCTCAAGCGCCTGAATATTGACGACCTTGCCGATCGTTCCCGCGTCCAGCAGCTGCTTGATCTTCTGATAGAACGGGGTGTAACGCAGGACATGGCACACTGCTACCTTGCGATTGCGTGAGAGCGCGAGATCACTGAGCTCCTTGCACTGGTCGGCAAAGGGGGCAATCGGTTTTTCCAGAAGCAGGTCGTAATCTTTGAGGAGCGCTTCCTTGGCTTCCAGATAGTGGCAGCGGTCGGGGGTGCAGATGAGCATGACATCGGCCAGCTTGGGCTGGGCAAGCATCTCCTCTGCGGAGGTATAGCAGGCGCTCTCGGGAATGCCGGTCAGCTTTCGCATCCCCTCGAGCTTCTCGGGATTGATGTCGGCAGCGGCGACAATCTTCGCCTTGTCGGGCATGTCGACGAGGATCTTGGAGTAGGTGTCCTGGCCGCGTGAACCGCAGCCTGCGACAGCGACAGTGATGGGTCGATTCATCGTGTTTCCCTCTTTATCTGTGTAATGTGGTCCTCTACAGCATCCGAAAATCGAGATGCCTGGGTGGCAAGACAGTGTCCCTGGCCCATGCAAGCCCTTCGGGCGTCAGCTTTCCGTCCCGAGAGATGGCCGCACATTCAAACCAGAGATCGGTGAGCCAGGTTTCGCCCTCGCGCACATCGGCGAGGACGAGATCCTGGGAGAGGATGGCCTTGGCCCCCGCAAGGTCACCGGACCTAAGACGCGCGGCTGCGCGGTAGACCTGTAGCCTGCCGTCAGCGCGAAGCGATTCCGGGAGCAGGCGATAGAGTGCCAGCATGCCGGTGTAATCTTTATCGCGCAGCATGGCATCCATCGCCTCCACCGCGAGCGGCCGAATCGGGAGCATGCGCGTGGCTTCCTGAAGGAGCGAGGAAGCGCGCGCGGTATCGCCCTGCCTTAGGGCGAGGACGGCAAGACCGCGCAGTGCCCAAGGATTGCGGGCAAGCTGTACAGAACGCATATAAGCCTCCTGTGCCTGTTTCACATCGTCCCGGGCATGCGCCATGACGGCGAGAAGATAGTGTCCGTACCAGTGGTCGCTCTTCCCCGCGTCCACAGAGCTTCGAAGAATGGCTTCCCACGTGGGGTCCGTCATGTAGCTGACAGGGCGGGACAGAACATCCGGACAGGGGAGCGCGCCGGTGCGCAGGAGGGTGAGCCAGTTTTCGGCTTCGGGCGTATCAGCGTCCTGCATGCGTGCATAGGGGACTGTGCCCGGATCAAAGCCAGGGTCAGAGGCGTGCAGCGCGAGCTCTGCCCCAAGAAAGCAGGGAGCCGCATGGAGGACGGTGCCTTGAACGGCGTGGGTGTCAAGCTCGGAGAGCAGACTTTGGAGCCTGTCCTCCAAAAGGGAAGCGGGACAGAGGGCATCCAGTGCGTCTTCAACGCAGCTGACCGCTGCCTCGTAGTCCTGACCGTGCACGCGGGAGGGATCTGCCTGTACGGGGCCGTAGGCTTCCAGCCAGGTGATTGTGCCGTGCCCGGGCATGGGCAGATGCTCCAGCTGGGTGCGTGCCAGGCCGGACTGGAGCTCGATATAGGCGCTGCCCTTCGTGGAAAGGAACTCCTGCCAGTGTCTTCCGCCGTTTCCCATGCCCCAGACAAAGAGCTTGCGGCCGCGAAGGCCGGAGGTGGAGGTCTGGCAGATGCCGTAGCCGTCCTTCCCCAGGGCGGCGAGGAACGGACGCTGACCGTCCGGAATGTCAAAGAAGAAGTCCATGGACTGGGGGAGACAGGTGGAATGCGAGACATCCCAGTCAAGCGTTCCGCCCCTTTCGCGTGCAAGCTTGGCCGCCTGGCCGCGCAGCTTGTCTGCCTCGGCCGTCATATAGGGGACGGGGACCTTGCTGAGCTTTCCGCCATAGCCGTAGCGGAACGCTTTGTGTGCGGGGACGATGACGCGCACATCCTCGCCCTCGTTGACGGCCATATTGCTCCACCAGTAGACCGCGCTTTCAGTGGGAAGGGTATTGTGAATGTAGACGCGAATGAGCAGCTGACGGCTGCCCTCGGGGAGCAGGGCGTCGACGCGGTAGACCAGATGGCGCACGCGCTCATATTGCCACAGACTGAGCACAGGCGTGCCGTCGCTCAGGGTAAACTGGTCCGCCTGTACATCCGAGCAGGTGAACGGGGTATGGCCGATGATGCCGCAGTTCCACTCGACCCCGCCGGAGAACCAGGCGTTCCGAAGCGCGAGATTGGCGGGCTGGAAGACAGGATTGACGTGCAGAAGCTCTCGGCCCTTGGCCTTGTCAATTAGTGACCAGAGCCTGCCGCCCAGGGTCGGGAGGAAGGTGGCACGAAGACAGTCATTCTCCAGTACGATCGCCTTGTAATCTTTTTCCTTCTTCTCCCGGTCATATCCGTCCTGCAGGGTATAGGGGAGAATGGAGTGGATCCGGCCCCAGCCCATATAGCGGGCCTCGGCGTCCGATACGGTCTCCCGGTCAATGACAATCTCGGCGTGGGCGTCCCCCACATGCCCAAGATCGGGCAGCGGATTGTCTTGCCCGAGGCAGGCACCGGGCATCCGGTAGGTGGTGACGGTAAGCCTTGTCATGCCTTGCCCTCCGGATAATGAAGGGTGTAGGTGCCCGCAGCAAAATCCACTGTGACGACAGTGCCGTCGGAAAACTCGGTTTCCTGCTGTGTCCTGTCTTCATTGAGGAAGCGGTGCGCGGTCATCTTCTCATAGCCTACATGGGACTGCAGCTCGGAGATGATCTTGTGCTGGCGGATGTTCTCCTCCAACGCCTCCCCTTGAAGGGTATCGCTCAGGTAGCCCATGCCGCCGTTGAGCAAGCACTGCAGGAAGCCCGTGGTTCCCTTGGGAATGCCCCATTCCTCCGCTTCCATCTTCCAGGGGATGAGCACGCAGTCGTGATAGACCAGGTTGAAGAGCGGGACGGGAATGGCCACGACGGTCGGATAGGGCGCCCAGTGGCAGAAGACCTGGGAATCCATGGCCCAGTCATTGACCTCCTCGGAGGAGGGCGCGATGCCGTGGGCGGTCAGGTAGTGCAGACACCTGGCGCGGTAGTCCAGACATTCCCTGCGGGTCATGGGATGGCGGGGATTGGCGCACTCATCGGCTTCATTGCAGGTGAAGACATCCAGGTAGGTCGCCTGGAGGGAAATGCCGTGCGCCATGAGCTGCTCAAAGTTGCGCTTGACATAGCCCGGGGCGAGGGAAGTGCACAGATAGTTCTGCTTGCCGCCGGCCCAAATGCTGTGACCGTAGATGCTGCCGTCCGGGTTTTGACAGGCATTGTCCGGATCGTAGGAGGGGGCATCCAGGTAATAATCCCTGTACTGGTCATGGATGCCGAAGAGATAGCCGAGCTCCTGCATGGTGTCCGAGAGCGCTTTCATCCCTTCCCAGCCGCCCAATTCGCGGCAGGGCGGGAGGTAATCCGGGTGCTGATTGTCATAGCCGGGCTGGCCCCAACCGTCCTGGTGGAGGTACAGCTTTTCGACACCCAGCGCGCGGAGCATGCGCACGCGCTCCACCCAGTGGGAGAAGGGAACCAGGCGGTCGTTCTTCTCCGGCTCTTCCTTGTTATAGAAGCGGGAATCGGGGGTGATGTGGGTCTTGCCGTCGGTGTGCATGACGCACGCGCCCACGAGGCGCGCGACATTCGGATTCTCCTGGGCCTTCTCCCGCAGCGTAACGCTCTTGCCGCACTCGTCGGCCAGGGCGCGGTAGGTCTTGCACAGCCCGACATAGTCGGTGCCTGCGGGGAAGAAATAGAAGGAGACCGTGCGCGCATACCGCATGCGTCCCAGCGATGGCAGATGACGCGCATAGATCCGGTTGGGGCCGCCCGCGGGATGGGAGATCGTATACTTCGTATCCCAGGGGGACTGGACCACGGCCATGTAGGCGCCTTCATCGGTCACCTCGCCCCACCAGGGCATATAGGCGGCCTCGGAGCACATCTGTCCGTCAAAGGGGAGCTTTTCGCAGACGGCTTCCGGGTACGCAGTAGGGATAAGCTGGCCCTGCATGGTATTGACCACGGCATAGGCGTCCTTCTCGTCGACCGCAAGCGGCGCGGGGAAGAGGATCTCCTGGACAGTGCCCTTGCCCTCGGCGAAGGTGACGAGGGTAAAGTCAACATGACCATCGGTATCCGATACCAGGACATCGGTCTCGATATGCAGATCACCGTGCCCTTCAAAATCCTGGTAGGAGGTGCGCACAGCGCTGCCAAGCCCCGTCGTAACAGGCGCTTCTCGGATATCTCTTGCGCTGGAGAAGGGGAGGATCTCGCCGTTTGTGTAGTATACGGCGGGAGAGAAATCCGAAGCGAAGGACCAGGTATGGCCCCAGGCTTCGATGGAACCGTCGGGAAGCAGACGCACATTGGCAGGCATCGGACACACCTCGCACTCTATTTTGCTGAAAGGGGCCGCTTCCCCAAGCGTGAAGAAACGGCCCCGGTCGTATGAAGTTTAAAGATTTACAATGGATTACCAGCCATACTCGGCAGCGATCTCGGTGACCTTGGCGGTCGCGGGCTCATAGTAGGCGGCAGCGCGGGCCTTCATGTCGGCGAACATATCGGCGACGGGCTCGGTGCCGGAGATGATGAGCCAGTACTCGGAGGTGATGTTGAAGGCGCTGGCGTCGGTCACGGCGTCATCGTCGATGAGGATCGGGCCAACCTCGGGATAGACGGGCTCAACATTGCGCAGTGCGCAGACCTCAGCGTTGAGGTTCTTGACTTCGTCATTGTACTTGTCATAGTACTCGACGTTCGGCAGGGCCTGCATCTCAAATCCCCAGGAGGTCCAGTGGGTCACAGGGATGGACGGATACTTGGTAGCGAGCACGGAAGCGTTGCCGTTCTCGTCGCGGATGAGGGTGACATTGCCTTCGTCATCGATGGTGTAATCGACGTCCTTGAGACCCATGCGCAGGTACTTGCCTTCGCCCAGGAGGTACTCATAGAAGGCCAGGAAGCGGTCCATCTTCTCCTCGGTGATTTCGGGAGCGAACTGGACGGCGACCATGCAGGAAATGTAGGCTTCCATGTGGGACTGATCGCCCTTGTTGTTGCCCAGTGCGCCGATGAGGCTCACGCGGTCGAAGGGGTTGCAGTCGGGGTTGGCGGCGCCATAGTACTTGGTCAGCACGTTGTTGATCCAGTCAGCATCCGCATTGCGCACGCACACGCCGAAGGTGTTGGAGGAGAACTTCTGCAGGCCTTCCTTCCAGGTGGTGGCGGCGAAATCGGGGTCGATGGAGCCGTCTTCGTACATCTTGCGCAGCCATTCGAGGACGACGATGTTGCTGTCATCCAGGGCGCCGAAGAACCAGTTGCCGTCGGCATCCTTGTTCCAGTAGCGGTTAGAGACGCCGGTGGAGGCGAAGAAGTAACGCAGGGTGCCCAGACCGTCACCGGTCAGGCCGTAGGTGTCGTTGATGCCGTTGCCGTCGGGATCGTCATAGGTGAAGGCGTGGCAGACTTCGTAGAGCTCTTCCCAGCTTGTGGGCATCTCCAGGTTCAGGGCTTCCAGCCAGTCCTTGCGGATGAACAGACCCTTGCGCTCAGCGATATAGATGCTGGGATCGGCAGAGTCGGGCTTGGGCAGGAAGTAGTAGCCGCCGTACATGTTGTACACGAGCTGAGAGACAGCATCGTTCTCCAGGCGTTCCTTGGTGAGCGGATACTTGTCGATCAGCTCCTGGGGGATCTCGGCCACCAGCTCTTCAGGGATGAACTGGGTGATTTCCTGGGTGTAGTACAGGATATCAGCGGTGAAGACCTCAGGCAGCTGGCCTTCATTGGCGGCAAGCTGGGTGACGGTAAAGTCATTGTTGTAATAGTTGGTTTCGGACTGAATGAAGTTGATGCCGAAGGTATCCTGGATGTACTTCGCCATCTCATCGGTTTCGGGATCCCAGGTGAAGGGATCGTCGTCGGCGTCGGCGGTGATATCGAGGATCTCACCGTCATAGGCCAGAGCAGTGGCGCAGAAGACAAGCACCAGTGCGAGCGCCAGGGCAAACAGTTTCCACAGTTTCATGCGATAAACCTCCTTTGATATTATGCCAGCCCTCTCGGGCAGACAGACAGGGTTATGGGGAAGGGATCAGCCCTTCACGGCGCCGATGGTCATGCCCTTCTCAAAGTACTTCTGAATGAAGGGGTAGATGATGACCATGGGCAGGACGGTAGCGACGGCGCAGGCCATCTTCAATCCCGTCTCGTTGAGGAAGATGCGGTTGCCGGCGGCATCGCGCAGACCTTCCATGTTCTGCATGTCCGCGGGGCGTGCTTCGTGCACGACGAAGTTACGGACGATGAGCTGGAGAGGATAGAGCTTCTCATCGCGCATGTACAGCATGGCGGAGAACCAGCTGTTCCAGGTACCGACGGCCACGAACATGGCGATGGTGGCCAGGGTCGGGATGGAGAGAGGATAGATGATGCGGAAGAGAATCGTCCATTCATTGGCGCCGTCAATGCGCGCGGATTCCTCCAGGGAAGCCGGGAGCTGCCGGAAGAAGGAGCGCACAATGATGAAGTTAAAGACCGAGACGGAATTCGGCACAATGAGCGCCAAAAGGTTGTTGCTCCAGCCGAGGGTCTTTGTGATGTTCATGTAGTTGGGGATCAGGCCGCCGGAGAAGAACATGGTGATGAGCAGATAGATCATGAAGAACTTCTGCCCGCGCAGGTCACCGCGGCACAGGCCGTAGGCGAGCATGGAGGTGACGAGCGTGGAGAGTGCGGTGGCCGCGATGGTGATAAAGATCGTCAGCACATAGGAGCGCGGAATGAGCGAGGTGGAGAAGATATACCGGTAGGCCTCCAGGGTCGGCTCCTTGGGCCAAACGATGTAGGGCTCGCGCATGTATTCCACGTTGCTTGTCAGTGAGATGGCGAAAATATTGAAGAACGGGAAGAGAATGATGATGGCGATGAAGATAAAGAGAATGATGTTGACGACATTGAAGATATTGTCGCCCAGACTGTGCTTGATCTTCATCCCGGTATGGGCTGGATTCTTTGCCATATAGCCTGCCTCCTTTTTGCAGTCCTGTCAGGTCCTGTTTGTCTCAGAAGAAGCCTTCGCCGGACATCTTCTTGACCGCGAAGTTGGAAACAAACAGGAGGATGCAGTTGATGATCTGCTGGAAAAGGCCGATGGCGGTGGAAAGGTCGTACTGTCCCTTGCCTACGCCCATATCATACACATAGGTGTCGATGACCTGGGCAACGGTGGTCTGGGTGGCCGCGGTGCGCAGGTTCATGATCTGGTCAAAGTTGGCGCCCATGACGGAGCCGACATTGAGGATGAGCATGGTGGTGATGGAGAAGGCGATGGAGGGCAAGGTGATATGCACGCACTGCTGCAGGCGGTTGGCGCCGTCAAGGTAGGCCGCCTCATACATCTCCTGGTCCACGCCGGCGATGGCTGCCATATAGATGATGGTTCCCCAGCCGGCTTCCTTCCAGATACTGGTCAGGTAGAGCATGCCGTAGAACTTGTTGGGATCGGAGAGAAGATTGATCGCTTGGTACCACATGCTCAACAGGAGCTTATTGACCAGACCCGAGGTGATGGAGAAGATGGAGAACAGCAGGGATTACATGATGACCCAGCTGATGAAG
>JAFUZB010000426.1 GCA_017476845.1 Clostridia bacterium | reverse complement strand
CCCAGTACGGAAAATGCATCGTTCGCTGCGTGTGCGGTGAAACGTTCGAAACCGGCTCCACCAAAAAGGAACTGCGCGTGGATATTTGCTCCAAGTGCCATCCTTTCTATACCGGCAAGCAGAAGCTTGTAGATACCGGCGGACGCGTCGATCGCTTCAAGAAGCGTTATGGCATGGAATAAGTTCCGTAGTACAGAGCACACAGTGCTCTGTATTTTTACATTGTTTTGTTTTATGAATTGAGCGTGAACTTTTCCTCGCGGCAGGGGAAAGGCTGAGCTCGTCGAATGATAGATAAGATACCGATTTTTCAGGAGGTTTTCATGGCTAAAGATAAAGCTGCTAGCGCGGACGTTTGCCCGCGCGTAGATATCGGCGGTCAAGCCGTCATGGAAGGCGTCATGATGCGTGCTCCGCATTCGGTCGCCATTGCAGTCCGCCGCCCCGACCATTCCATTGTTGTCCAGTACAAGCCCTACGTTCCCCTCAGCGAGAAGCATAAATGGATGGGCTACCCTTTCCTTCGCGGTATGGTGAACATGGTCACCATGCTCTCTACCGGCATGGGTACGCTGGAGGATTCGACAAAAATGCTCGGCATCCTTGATGAGGAGCCGACCAAGTTTGAAAAGTGGCTCGCTGAAAAGCTTGGAAAGAGCGTGGACAAGATTGTGATGGGTGTGGCCATCGTGCTGGCCGTCATTCTGTCCCTTCTGCTCTTCATGGCCATCCCTGCTGGCGTGGAGAACTTCCTCAAAAACGCCGGCATGCCGGTGCTCGGCTACACCCTGTGCGGCGGCATCGCCAAGATTCTCATCCTGATCGGTTATATGCTCTTTGCAGGCTCTGTCAAGGATGTCAAACGCACCTTCATGTACCACGGCGCTGAGCACAAGACCGTGTATAACCATGAGGCAGGGACACCCCTTACCCCGCAAAACGCCAAGCAGTATTCCCGTCTGCATCCCCGTTGCGGCACAGCCTTCCTGCTCATCGTCATGATGATCTCCATTCTGCTCTTCCTGGTACTCAATGTTCTGGTTCCCATCAACAACTATTTCGTGCGTCTCCTCTTTCATCTGTGCATGCTGCCCATCGTGGCTGGCACAAGCTACGAGGTGCTTAAGGGACTCGCACACTCGGATACCAAGCTCTCGCACATCCTGCGCTGGCCCGGTCTGCAGATGCAGCGCCTGACCACACGTGAGCCGGATGAAAGCATGCTCGAATGTGCCATCGTTGCCATGAACTGTGCGCCCTACGGCCTTCCCAAGGAAGCCCGCCGCACGCCGGAGGGCTGGGCCATCCTGCACTCCTACAAAGATTCCGAGCCCGAACCCGGTCAAGAGGCTTCACTGTGACCCCAGCGGAAGCAATCCGTGAGGCAGCGGCACGATTTACCGCCGCAGGCATTGCGGATGCACGCTATGACGCCTCGCTTCTGCTCTCCACGCTCCTTAGGCGCGATCCCCTCGCCCTTCGCCTGGACAGGGATACACTTCTGCCTCCGGACAATCTGTCCGCCTTTGAAAAACTTGCAGCGCGACGTCTGTCACGCGAACCCCTTCAGTATATCCTGGGGAGCGTTGCGTTTCTCGGGCATACCTTTCACTGTGACCCTCGCGCCCTGATCCCGCGCCCCGAAACAGAGCTTCTCGCAGAAAGCGCTATAGAAGCTGCAAGGGAAGTTCCTGGAACGCCCCAGGTATTGGATCTGTGCACCGGTACTGGGTGTATCGGGATATCCATCGCGCTGGCGACCGCTTCCCATGTCACCCTCGCCGATATTTCATCGGAAGCGCTGGCACTGGCAAGAGAAAACGCAGAGGCCTTGCATGCCAATGTCGACAGCATACTCTCCGACCTTTTCTCCTCCCTTCCCGGGCGTACTTTCGATATTATCACCGCCAACCCGCCTTATATTCCGCGCGGGGATATACCCTACCTTCAGAAAGAGGTTCTGCGGGAACCGTCGCTCGCACTGGACGGCGGGGAGGACGGACTGGATCTTTACCGCCGCCTGGCAGCGGACCTTCCTGCGCACGTGCACGCGGGAAGCCGCATCTTCCTTGAGGTTGGGGACGGAGAAGCCAACAGCGTAGCTGCACTTTTGGAACAATCCGGCTTTGTAACCGATGTCATGAAGGACTATCAGCAAATCGACCGCATCGTCAAAGGTACTTGGAGGACCGCATGAAGGACAAGTATAACTGGATTCTCGATCGATACCAGGAGCTCACGGAAATGATCTCCCAAAGCGAGGTAATCGCGGATCCGCCCAGGTACCAGCAAGCGCTCAAGGAACGCTCCTCTCTGGAAAAAAAGGCCCAAGCCTGGGAGGCTTACCAGACGCTGCTTGAGCACCTGGATCAGGCTCGCCAGATGGCCGAGGATCCGGAGCTTGCGGAGATTGCGGAGGCCGAGGTCAGAGAACTGACCGAGGAAAAGGAAAAGGCAGAATACGATCTGCAGCTCCTGCTCCTTCCCGAAGATCCGGACGATACGCGCTCGGTGGTCATGGAAATCCGTGCGGGGGCCGGCGGCGAGGAGGCCTGTCTTTTTGCAGCTGACCTTATGCGGCTCTATGAGCATTTTGCGGCCCGCCATCACTTCACCATCGAACCGGTCTCCCTGAATGATACAGAGCTTGGCGGCGCCAAGGAAGCCGTCTTCATCGTCTCCGGGCAAGGCGCCTATTCGCTGCTCAAGTTTGAAAGCGGCGTACATCGCGTCCAGCGCGTTCCTGTCACCGATTCCACCGGAAAAAAGCAAACGAGCACCTGTACGGTCGCGGT
>JAFUZB010000425.1 GCA_017476845.1 Clostridia bacterium | reverse complement strand
GGGATCCCCGTAAAGATCAGGGTTTTTTTGTACTTCTCCCCGACGTAGACGCCGGTGCGCGTCCTGACCGCGCACTCGGCATCGTATTCGCTCTGGACGGCCTGGTTCTTTCGGTTCACTTCCTCGATGTCCTCACCCGTCACATCGAACACATAGCCCTGGCTGCCGTCCCCATAGAGCTGGTGGATCTTCCACACTCGGTATCCGCGGATGAGCAGGCTCACGATCAGGCCGAGAATGGGAAGGCCGACGACGAACATGAACTCCTCCTGCAGGTATTCCAGCATGGAAACGCCCATCCAGCGGATGGAAGCATACTGACCCAGCAGAAAGACGAGCAGGATCGCGGCGTAAGTGTATATCCGGTTCGTCTTGCTTTTCTGGACGGCTTTACTGTATACGATCTTGGTGATGACTTCTTCGAGCACAATGCCGAGGGCAAAGCTCGCCACCACTCACATGATCTCCGACCAGCCGGATAACCTCGCGATGGTTTCGCCAAAGCCATAGCCCGGAGCCGAAATGAACGACACCATGAAATCATCGATCGTGAATAACTTCCTAATGCCGTAACCCCCTGTAAAGCTGATAGTCTGATTCCTATGGTTCTATTTCTCATACCCCGATAAATGAATTGTTTGGTTATTTCTCTTCCAAAATGGTTTCATTCATACCCTCTTCAATCTCGGAGTACAGCTTATCAACTTCGCTTTCTGTGTAATTAGGAGCTTCATAACATTCGGAAAATATGACTTTGATACTTGCGAGCCGTCCGGCCAGTCTCCGTTCCCGACGAAGTTCGGCCCCTGTCAGAAAGATATAGTCGCACAGAGTTTCCCCCATAAACCAGAAGGGAATAAAAAGTAGCTCGCGTGGCACTTCTGTCAGCGATTTCGTAAACCATAACACTGTTCCTGAAAGGATCAGACCGATAACCATGAACCAGAAGATCCTCGCATGTCGTCTATCTTCCATTTCCACTATGCCGAGATCATAGGCGAAATCGTCCCGGATAATCTCCTCAATGGTCTTTTTCTCCTCCTGTGACAGGCAATCTCCGATGAGGTTCAGCACCAGCGGGCACTCGGATGGCGTCACCTCAGCGGACTCTTTGAGGTAATCATAAAAATCTGCATTCAGAGTCTCATAGTCCTTAACGCTGTACGGATTGATCACATCGCTGTAGTCGGAAACATGACAGGGAATCGTCGCGATCCCATTCCTGACATAATCGCGCTTGATTCGATACTCAAGATGACCCTTTCTTTGTTCAAATAATCTGGCAGTATTACGTCTGGACATAGTGTTATTCTCCGTCTGTCCTCTCAGCGTTCTTTGGGACAGCCCGAATCATGGCGGGCTGTCCAAAGAAGAACACTCCCGAGAAGTTAAAAGGGGTTATAGCGTTATCGTGAAGATTACTCCGCGTTGCCGATGCCCCTTGCCTCATACGCAGCCAGTTCCTCTGCCGTCAGTTTGACGAAAGTCGAAGCCTGTTCTCCGGCCTCGTCCGAAGAAATCCAGGTAAGCGTACCGTCCGCGTAGGTATAACTCTGCGGGAGTGCGCCCTCGCCAGAAGTCTGCATGGTAGTATCGTCGTACTTGACAGATTCCACGACGCCGAGCATATCAAAGACACCGATGCCGCCATCAAAGATGATCAGATTCGCGGTGATGCCAATTTCCTCCATCTCGACCCATTTATAGACACCGGCTAAGCCGCCGTTATCCTCGGGCCAGGGCGAAACATTCCCCTTTATTTCTTCATCCTCGGTCTCCACCACGCTGCCGACGCCGAGCGCTTCATAGGCCGCCCGTTCTTCCGCCGTCAGCCTGACAAAGGTCGACGAATGCTCTCCCTGTTCGTCCGTGTAGGTCCAGATGAGCTTATCATCCGCATAGCTGTACTTCTGGGGAACGGTGCCCTCGTCAGCAACCTGCATCGTTTCGTCATTGTAAAAGACGCCTCTCACTGTACCCGTGCCAACGATGTCGATCGAGCCAATCCCGTCATCCCATAGAATCAAATAGGTTTCGAGCCCGTAATCTCCCATTTCGATCCACTTGTAAATACCGGCTATACCGTTGTCCTCGGGCAGGGTCACTTGTACCTCCTCAATTTTGCCAGTTGTATTCTCTACTGCATCGGTCGACTCCTCAGGTGTAGTCGCAGTCTCCTGAGGAGTATCTGTGACGGAAGGGGAAGCAGTGTCCGATGCGAGCGCCGTTCCGCCGCCGCAGACACACAGGAGCATTGTCAACGCCAAAAGTAGAGCCACTGTCATGATTCGTTTTTTCATATTCTTTTCCTCCATATTCTTATTCCGGGATCCCCCCCGGTCTCAGCCAATTATGATGGACAGTCTGCACTCCGGTAGGATGCCCAATGAACCAAATCAGTTCAGTTTCTCCCCACAGAAATACACATCCTTCGGCTTGTTATAGCTGAAGCCCTCGTGCTCTGCTGTCAGCAGGTCATTGTCGAAAACCAAATAATCAGCGTCCTTGCCAACAGCAATGGAGCCCTTTTTGTCCTCAATACCCAACTGCTTTGCGCCGTTGATTGTGAATCCAAGCAGCATCTCTTCAATGCTCATTCCCTCGCTCGAAGAAGGCAATGCATCAACAGTTCTTGCCTCTTCGGCAGCTTTGGTCTTTTTGCCAGTGTTGCGCGTCATTCCGACTTCCATGCCTAAATACGGATTCCATGTCGAAAAATCACCGTAAGCGACATCATCGCTTGACCAGGTGACGAGTGCTCCACTGTCCCATAGCGTTTTGCAGCGGTACATGGAAGAAGCACGTTTCTCGCCAAGCAGTTTGGACCAGAACTCATAAGGATTCCCGCCTATAACGCCGCTGTGCCATGCAGGCGTATAATTTGCAATCACGCCAAGCTCGGCAAAACGCTCAAGATCCGCATCATTCTGGATCCACAGATGCGCACAGGTGACCTTTACATGAAAGCCATCCCCAAGTTCCTTCTTTGCCATCTCCACGCCGTCCAAAACAACGCGGGACGAACGCTCGCCAACGGTATGCAAATGAAGATCCAGTCCGGCCTTATTGAGTTCTTTAAGAACCTCCGCGATTTCCTCCGCATTCAGGGTTGTGGCCCCCGATACACCCGTGTCAGCGTAGGGGGTAACCATTGCCGCAGTTTCGATCTTCATGGTACCGTCCATAAAAATCTTTAATGTATGGACTTTCAGATGCTCGGTATCAAATTCACGGTTGAAACGCTTCGTCTCTTCTATGGCTTCCTTCATTTTCGCCCGATTTGTAAGAACATAACATCCGTCCACATAAACCGGCAGCTTTCCCTGTCTGTCCAGATCGCGCAGGTGCGCATAGATGCGCTCATGCACATCATTATGCTCAGGGAAACCAGCATCGAAAACAGAGCTTACGCCATATTCTTTGCAAAAACCAATCCAGCGCGAAACCGCCGCTGCAATCTGCTCATCCGTCAAATGCGCCTTTATGTAGTCAAAGACGAAAGGCCATCCCGCAGATTCATATGCGTTACCGGTCAGATGGCCGTCTTTCCTTACATAGTAGGCAAGTCCAGGCGCAGGATCGGGCGTGTCATCGGTAATACCATGCTTCTCAAGAATCTTTGAGTTCACCCAAACGCTGTGTACCTCAGCTTCCAGTATCTGGAGCTCATGATCCGGACAAATGGCATCCAGTTCCTCCTTGACAAAATCCTCGCCATTCAGACTTGCCCGCTCAAGCATGAATCTGTACCGCTCAAGTCCCGGATTATTCTGGATGTATTTCTCCATAATGTCCAGGGCTTCCTTTTTGCCTGAGCATGCAATTTCTTCTCCATAATCGACATATTCAAACCCAACGCCCGTGGTTATATGGACATGGCTGTCAATAATACCGGGCATGATGAACCTGCCGCCAAGGTCTGTGACTTCTCCCTCATAGGCTGAAAGCCCCGCCTCGTCACCCACGTAGACGAATTTGCCGTCGTTCACTGCGAGGGCGGTCGCCTGGGGATTGCTGTGATCCGATGTGAAGATTCTTGCATTTCTGATGATCTTGTCTGCCTGTAGAGTAGACATACTAATTGCTCCTTTCTTTGAGGAGCTACTTTCTGCCCCTCATCGAACCGTACGTGCCCTATTCAGGCATACGGCTCTCCCAAGTCTCGCTCAACAATGCCATATTTCACGCACACCTTCGGAGGCTTAATGTACATGTTCCAGATCTCGTGTATCCGGTCCCATGCTACATTTGCCTTCTGACTGCGTCTGTTGAGTACCCAGTGTAGTCGGCGTTTCGCGTAGTTGTAAAACTCACGCACGCATGCGAGATTTCCACTGACACCATAGTACTGGTTGTG
>JAFUZB010000424.1 GCA_017476845.1 Clostridia bacterium | reverse complement strand
TCTTTCTCCTATGGTGTTACGTGAAGGCGCCCACTGACTGAGAAGTGAAATACGCCCAACTGTTGAAAACAGGCACGCCTTCACTTCTCTTCAAGCCTATCTGGCATATCACTGCTATCGTCAATGGGCGTTTCCCCGTCACGTTCTTTCCTTGTCTCTCCGATTAAAATCCTCTTCAATTCGGCGCTTCCATTGACCATTGATCCGGCTCTTAGCCATGCGCATCTCACAGACAGCATCTGCGAGCACGTCATAATTGAGCGCGGTGCCTTCGTGATCACTGTGATAGGTTGCGGCCCGGTCAGCGGAAATACCGAACCTGTCCGCAACCGCAATCGCATCCATGTTTGCACCCAGGAACAGGAACTCCCAACCATACTTTTCCGTTTGCCGCTCGACCATCCTTTTCACCCGTTCATAGGAATACTTCCTGCTGGCATTTTCCATACCGTCTGTGGTAATCACAAAGATCGTCTTTTCTGGGCGGTCTTCCTCTCGCGCATACCTACGGACATTGATCATGTGCTGTATTGCCCCGCCGATGGCATCCAACAGTGCCGTACATCCCCGAACATAGTATTCCTTCTCTGTCATCTTCGGCATCTTCTCAAGCGGTACACGGTCATACAGCACTTCACTGACATCATCGAACAGAACGGTAGATACCCAGACTTCACCGTCTGCCTCGCCCTGCTTCTTGAGCATGCTGTTGTAGCCTCCGATGGTATCACTTTCCAGCCCTTCCATGGATCCGCTTCTGTCCAAGATCATCACCAGTTCAGTAAGGTTCTTCTTCATTTCTGCAAGCCCTCCTTAGCTTTGATGGCACAAGGATAACAGGTTTGCAGATCGCTGTGGTCGCTTGCAAAGCGACATGTGATTAACCCAAAATCGGCTGATTGAATTTGAAGAGCAGTGCGTTCACCTCAAAGATATCGTACACGCCATTCTCGATACAGAAGCTCACGATCAAATCCGCTTTGCTGTTGTTCGTCAGCGCCAGGCCTGCGCTGGCAAGCAGATCCCTGGTATCGTCCAGATTCAACTTTAAGCTAATCGCAAGAGCGATGATCGTCTTCTTCTTTGGAATATAGTCGGCACTGCACCGGATCTTTGAGAAAAGCTTTCGGTCCACGTTCGCTCGCTTATACACGTCCGGATCTTTCATTCCACGCTCATCAATCATCCGCAGCAGCCTGGTCTGAAAGCTTTCCCCGAGGTTGTTCACCGCTTCCTCCAGTGAAGTCAACTTTGGTGCAGGAGTGTGATGCCTGTCTGCCTCTTGCCGGGGCAAAGGCATCTCTATCTGCGCATCCATTGCATCCGCCATAAGATCGGGATAAGGCTTGTCAAAAGCCTGCTCCCTCTCCCACTGCGCTCGCTTGAATCTTGCCTCTGAGATGAATGCTGTGCTTCCGTATTCTTTCTCCGTTTGTTCGGCAACGTAGTTTTCGTCAATATACGCCTCGACCTGTTCTGTCAGGCTAGATGCAATCTGATACGAACCCCTTCCGAATACCACAAGAATCACATCCAGATCAGAATCCTTCAGATGTTCCCGAATGACAGACAGTGCAATCTGCAGTGCTTCCTCCTTCGGAAAGCCATAGACACCGGTGGCAATCAGAGGAAAGGCAATGCTTTCGCATCCAAGCTGCTCGGCAAGAAGCAAAGACTTTCTATAGCAGGAGCGCAAAACTTCATACTCTCCGTGATGTCCGTCAATCCACACCGGTCCAACCGTATGGATGATGTACTTTGCCGAAAGCTGAAACGCAGCAGTAACCGCTGCCTCCCCCTGCGCAATGCGTCCAATCTTTTTCCGTTCTGCGAGAAGCTGCTCAGCTCCTGCCGCTTTGTAGATGGCGCCATCCGTGCCGCTGCCATATGTCGGTTCAGGATTGGCTGTATTGACGATAGCGTCCGCCTTCACCTTCGTAATGTCATTTCTGATAATCTTGCACGGCAATCCATCTCACCTCCATCCCATGGTTATCATAATTGTGCGTAAACATAACTACCGGAGATTCCCAGTGCAACAAATGCATACCCTATATGACGTACTCCTTCGTGGGGATTCCAAAGCATGAACCCGAGTCATCCTTAATCCAAATGCGGTCGTTCAACTTCCATGATGTCACGAAAAAAGCTCCGGCAATCAAACTGCATATGCATCTATCCGCCATTGGTTGTAGCAAAAGGGCAGAGGAAAGTCAACCAGTCTGGAATCTCTTCCGCCCGTCCTTAGCTATAGGTTACGCTCCTCCTGTCCATGCTTAAGACGCCTTTCCTTCTTTAATCAGCTTGGCACTCCAATCCATCCCCAATGCCCTATGCTTTCCGCAGTTGTTTCCCTATCTTGCATTCTCGGCCTTTCTGCCTTAAGATACCTCACGATTTCACGTAAGAAGCAAGGAGTGCTCATGATGCATATCAGAGACTATACCGGCAAGGATGCACACGCATGTGCCATGATCTGGAATGAAGTGGTACAGGACGGTGTTGCTTTCCCGCAGCTTGACCTGCTCTCAGATGAAGAGGCCCATGTCTTTATCACGTCACAGACGCGCACGCGTGTAGCCGCGGATGACAGTGACACGCCTCTGGGGCTCTATATCCTGCATCCCAATAATGTAGGAAGATGCGGTCATATTGCAAACACCTCTTATGCCGTGTGCTCCACCGCCCGCGGTCTCCACCTGGGTGAATCGCTCGTCTCGGATTCCCTCCTCACCGCCAAGGAGGAAGGCTTTCGGATTCTGCAGTTTAATGCGGTAGTTGCCACCAACACCGTTGCACTCCATATCTACGAAAAGCTGGGCTTTGTCCGTCTTGGCGTCATTCCCGGAGGCTTTTTGCTTCCCAGCGGAGAGTATGCCGATATTATTCCGCAGTACCATCTTCTGTAAGCGTCTTCCCTGCCTTGACGCCTATTTTCGCATATGCTATACTCCCATCTGTAGAAAGTCAGCGGGGAGCGTAACCGTTCCTCCTGTCGATAGAAAAGGAGATGTCGGTTATGGAAAGGATCAAGACCCTGAACACCCGCAACCTCTGCGAAAGCGCAAAGAACGGCGGATGCGGCGAGTGCCAGACTTCCTGCCAGTCTGCCTGCAAGACCAGCTGCGGTGTTGCGAATCAGCAGTGCGAAAAGGCTGCCAAGTAAGCCAGAAAGTTGCCGCCTGCGGGCGGCACTTTTTTTGTGAATTTCCGGAGGCGAATACCCTATGGTTCATCAGTTCCAGCTCAACGGATGCAATATTGTTGTCGACACCATTTCAGGAGCGATTCATGCTGTCGACGAAGTGGCCTACGACATTATCTCGCGCTATCAGACTGATTCGCGAGAGGCGATCACTTCGTGGATTCTCAGCAAATATGCAGATCGTGAGGATGTCACCGAAGAAGATATCCAGCTCTGTCTGGACGATGTGGAGGAACTTGTCCGTCAGGGAAAGCTGTTCACCAAGGATACCTATGCCGATATCGCTGGCACCCTGAAGGCCCGCTCGGGGGACGTCGTCAAAGCACTGTGTCTCCATGTAGCCCACACCTGCAACCTGAACTGCTCCTACTGCTTTGCCTCCCAGGGACGCTTCCACGGTGAGCGCGCACTCATGTCCTTTGAGGTGGGAAAGCAGGCCCTTGACTTCCTCATGGACCACTCCGGTTCGCGTCATAATCTGGAGGTGGACTTCTTTGGCGGGGAACCGCTGATGAATTTCGATGTGGTCAAGCAGCTTGTTGCGTATGCGCGCTCCGTGGAAAAGGAACGCGGAAAGAACTTCCGCTTTACCCTCACCACCAACGGCATGCTCATTGATGACGATGTGATCGATTTTGCCAACCGGGAAATGAGCAATGTAGTGCTCAGCCTCGACGGTCGTAAAGAGGTGCACGATCGGCTTCGCGTTGACTATGCGGGCAACGGCAGCTATGACAAGATTGTTCCCAAGTTCCAAAAGCTAGTGCAGGCGCGCGGGAATGCCCACTATTACATGCGCGGTACCTTCACCCATGCCAACCCTGACTTCACCAAGGATGTCTTCCATATGGCCGACCTCGGCTTCACCGAACTCTCCATGGAACCTGTGGTCTGCGCACCGGATGACCCGGCTGCACTCACCAGTGAAGACATCGAGATTGTCAAGCAGGAATATGAGATCCTTGCCAAGGATATGCTGCGGCGTAAAAAGGAAGGCCACCCGATTACCTTCTATCACTATATGATTGATCTTGAGGGCGGTCCCTGCATCTACAAGCGTCTTTCCGGCTGTGGCTCGGGCACAGAATACATGGCCGTGACCCCCTGGGGTGATCTCTATCCCTGCCATCAGTTTGTGGGCGATGAGGCCTATAAGCTGGGCAATGTGTGGGACGGCGTCACCAACACAAATCTGCGTGAGGAGTTCCGTGCATGCAATGCCTATGCCCGCCCCGAATGCAAGGATTGCTGGGCTAAGCTGTACTGCTCCGGCGGCTGCGCTGCCAATGCCTATCATGCCAGCGGCTCCATCCGCGGCATCTATGAGCCCGGGTGCGAACTGTTCAGAAAGCGCATGGAATGCGCGATCATGATGAAGGTCAAGGAAGCGTTCGAGGAATAATGCATATGAAAAGAGGCCAGCTAAACCGGCCTCTTTTCATATGCACTTCAGTCACTGAGCGGATCATAGGTATATCTTCTGACAGCCATGGCATAATCTGCACGGGAAATCTGTTTCATTTCCCTCTGTCCCTTGAACCCGAAGGATTCAAAGGTGAATCTGCCGCGAAGATTGTCCTGCAAGAGCCATATATGTATCCGTCCGCAGCCTCTTTCTCGCATCGTCTCAATGGCCCAGCGGGTGAGCTCCCATTTCTGGTCGACAGACAGGTCCTTGTCCGCACCAGTATCCTGTATGATTCCCCATCCCTGCAGTTCGCGGTCCGGTTCACATACGATGTATCCGCCGAGTCTGCCTCCCAGGTCCAGCACCCCGATCACACATGCGGTATCCTGAAGCCAGGTATCCACCACCTGTGCGGCGTACGCTGTATCAATCTTCTGCAGGTAGCTCTCGGGGAGATAGCCTGTATAGAGCAGCTGCGTGCAGCGGCACTTGAGATCGATCAGCTCTTCTCTGTCACTTAGGGTCGCTGCCCGGACACTGAAATGTTCTTCCATTGATTAAACCAACCTTATACCTGCCGCCAGCTGTTCCTGGTTATACTTGTCCAGGAGGCGGTGAATTCTGTCATAAGGATTGAGCAGTCCGCTCAGAGAACGGTCATGGTTGAGCGTGGCAATGATGTAGGAGATATACTTGCTCATGTCCGCCTCGACAAACCACGGTGCTTCCTTGAGCTCCGGCCTGCGGTAGGTGAGATTGGTGGAGATCACCCGATCGATCACACCCTCCTCATAGGCCTTGTTGTATTCATCGATACCGTTGGTGAACAGGGCGAAGGTTGCTGCCGCAAAGATCCGGCGCGCATGTCTGGCCTTGAGCTCTCTTGCAAGCTCTATGACAGATTCACCGCTGGCAATGATATCGTCAGCTACGAACACATCCTTGCCCTCGACACTGTCGCCGATATATTCGTGGGCAATGATCGGATTGCGTCCGTTGACAATGCGGGTATAGTCACGCCGCTTGTAGAACATGCCCATGTCCAATCCAAGGACGGAAGCATAGAAGATGTTCCTGTCGATGGCCCCTTCATCGGGAGAGACGATCATGAGATGTTCCTTGTCAATCTGCAGGGTCTTATCCTTTTTCAGCAACGCCTTGAACACCTGATAGCTCGGCATGATGCTCTCAAAGCCGTCGGTGGGAATGGCGTTCTGCACGCGGGGATCATGGGCATCGAAGGTGATGATGTTGCTCACACCCATGCGTACCAGGTCCTGGAGCATCATGGCGCAGTCCAGACTCTCGCGGGAGGTGCGGCGATGCTGCCTTCCCTCATAGAGCATAGGCATAATGACATTGATGCGCTTGGCCTTGCCGTTGGTGGCCGCGATGATGCGCTTCAGATCTGCAAAATGCTCGTCCGGGCCCATCGGAACTTCCTTGCCATACATGTTATAGGTGCAGTTGTAGGCACCTACATCACAGAGGATATACAGGTCATAACCGCGGATGGTCTCCTTGATCATGCCCTTGCCTTCGCCGTTGCCGAAACGGGGGCAGTAGGTCTTTACCAGAAAGTCTTCCCGGGTTGCGCCGGGCGTCGTCGTCATATCTGCAGGAAGGCTAGAGTCAGTATGGTCACGCCAGTGAATCAGCCAACGGTCGATCTTCTCGCCAAGTTCCTCCGTTCCGCGCATGGCGATGAGCCCCAATGGGCCTACCGGATAGGTCAGAAAGGATTCCTGGTTCCAAGTGCTGACAAAATCGCTCATTGCAACAACCTCTTTCTCGTCGGTCAGGGAATCGGCAGTCCGAAGGCATTATAAAACAGAAAATCGGCAAAAGATAGTCTTTTTCCGCAAGAAAAAACAAAGAATTCGCTTGTCCAGACAATCCGGTTCACCTCTTGCCGTATCACACATGCTTTTCCTTTGACCGCGCTCCGTAGGCATGCTACACTTCCCTCCATAGAAGGGAGGTGGATGGATTGCCGGGCGAAAACAGAAGAGTGCTCGGGCGGGATATCCTGCTCATTCTCCTCGGTGCCTTTATCCAGGCCTTTGGTATCTGCAACATCCATGCACAGTCTCCGGTGACCGAGGGCGGTGTGCTAGGACTGACGCTGCTGCTTGCCCACCATATTGGCCTCTCCCCCGCCATCTCCTCGCTCATCCTCAACGGCGCCTGCTATCTCTACGGCATTCACCGTTTAGGCCGCCCTTTCCTATTGCGCTCCATTCTAGCCAGCGTCGCCTACAGCGTCTTTTATGCCGTATTTGCACCCTTTGCGCCGCTCTTTCCGCAGATCCTGTCCTCCCTTTTCCTGTGCGCCCTCCTCGGCGCCCTGTGCATCGGGATCGGAGCCGGCCTGTGCGTGCTCGCCGGCGGCGCCACCAGCGGCGACGATGCCTTCGCAATGGGACTGCGCGACAAGCTCCACTGTGACATTCGCATCATCTATCTGCTCTCCGACCTGACCGTGCTGCTTCTCTCCCTGACTTACATCCCACTTCGCGAGATCGCATGGTCGCTTTTCACCGTGCTGCTTAGCGGGGAAATCATCGGGCTTATGCAGAAGCGCTTTGGACAATCAAAAAAGCACTTGCGTGCTTTTTTTATTGCGCCGGACGCTGCCCCTTCACATAGAAACGGACCAGCTCCTCCAGGATTTCATCGCGCTCCAGTCTGCAGATCAGACTGCGCGCGGAATTATAGCTGGTAATGTACGTGGGATCTCCGGAGATGATGTATCCCACCATCTGGGTGATCGGATCGTAGCCCTTGGCCTGCAGGGCTTCATAGACATACATGAGTATGTCCCTTGCTTCATTGCCGGATTCCTGTATCGGTTGCAGTTTTGTCGTCTCAAAGCGATCCTGCATGCCATGCCACCTCCCCTGAACCGTCTTCCTTATGCAGAAGTACTGGCCTTATTATACACATTTCGCAGACTTTGAAAAGATGTGTAGGCACGAAAAACCAAATTCTGTGCAATTTCTCATTTTCTTTGCACTCGGGATGCATCAATTCTTTTAGGCAAGCAGCGGGGAAGGTGGCCCCTGGCATAAGATGGTCAGACGGTGCAGTGCACGCGTCACATACACATAGAGGAGATGGGTGTGCCAGTCATCCTCCGGGAAGGCTGCCTCAGACGCATCCCAGATCACGACCCAGTCAAACTCCATCCCCTTGCACACACCTCCGGGGACGATGACCACGCCGCCCGGGTACGAATCTTCCTCCCCGCTCAGGAGCGCCGCTTCAATACCCTGTCCCTGAAGCCGTCTCTGCAGGCGCTTGCCATCGCTTTCACTTCCGACAAGCACGGCCAGGGACGTATAACCTGCCTCCTTGGCACAATTCACCGTCTCCAGTACCTTCGCAAGGGCTTCCTTCTCCCGTATCCCAGAGATGATCTCCGGCACCTCTCCACCCCTGCCCACAGTCTTGGGGAGCGGCATTCTTCGGGAGGCATGCCCGGCAATCGTCCGGCTCACCTCCACGATGGGGTCTGTGCTACGATAGCTCGTTTCCAGGGTGCATAGGTCCGCTTTCCCCTCCAGCACCGCATCCCACTCACCCCAGTCCCCGATCCCGGTGTCCGGGTGAATGCCCTGCATGAGATCGCCCACAAAGGTGAAGGTGGCCCTGGGGTACATCGTCCGCAGCACCCCGATCTGGAAGGGCGAGATATCCTGGCTCTCGTCTGCCACAATATGCCGAAGCACCTCGCCCGAAATG
>JAFUZB010000423.1 GCA_017476845.1 Clostridia bacterium | reverse complement strand
GGCGTTGGAGACATAGACAGCCTTCATCCAGGCCTGACGGCAGGCCTCGGCGAGGCGCTCCATGATGGACTGGTTGACCTCCTGGCGCGCAAAGAGCTGGCTGACACGCACGCCGTCGATGGATTCTGCGAGGTAGGCGTTATAGTTGGAGTTCTTGTTGGATTGGTTCTGCCAGGCCTTGCGCTGTCTGGGCTTGAGGATCCAGACGATGAAGATGAACACCGGCATGCCGGCCAGAACAATCCAGGACATGGTGACGTTGGTGGAGAACATGAAGAAGATAATGAAGATGATGTTCATGATCTCCAGGATGGAGTTGATGATGCCGTTGGAGAGGATATCCGAGACCGAATTGACGTAGTTGATCACGCGCACCAGGATCTTGCCGGCCGGGCGGGAGTCGTAGTAGCTGAAGGGCAGCTTCTGCAGGTGCTCGAAGAGGTCCTTGCGGATATCGTAGATGATCTCCTGGGAGACATGGGCCATGATGCGGCTTCGGATGACCGTACAGATGATGGAAATCACGACCGCCGCGGCAAAATAGATTCCCAGGCGGAGGAGCAGGCCGCCGTCATGATTGGGCACGGCGTCGTCAAGGACCCACTCGGTGATCCTGGGGGTGTAAAGGGAGGCGACGGAGGCGATCATGGAGAGGAAGACCGCCAGGAGCATGGGGCCTTTGTGCTTGGAGATATAGACGAAGGCGCGGCGCAGGTGCTTGATATTAAATGGGGTTTCCAGCTTCTCGTCCTGATCGAACTTATTGCGAGCCATGTTATGCCACCTCCCCGTCTTCGGGTTCCATGCCGTTTTGCAGGCACCAGGTTTCGTAGTAGTAGCCCTTCTTGGCCAGGAGCTCCTCGTGCGTCCCGCGCTCGGCGATGCGCCCGTCGCGGATGATGAGGATCTGATCTGCGTCCTTGACCGAGGAAATGCGCTGGGCAATGATGATCTTGGTGCATTCGTAGGGGAGGGCGCGCAGCTCCGATTGAATGAGCTTTTCCGTCTCCATGTCTACGGCGCTGGTGGTGTCATCCATCACCAGAATGCCGGGCTTTACGGCGAGGGCACGCGCGAGGGCGATGCGCTGCTTCTGTCCGCCGGACAGGCCCACACCGCGCTCGCCGACGATGGTGTCATAGCCGTCGGGAAGGTCGGGGATAAAACCGTCGGCTGCCGCCGCATGCGCGTACCGTTCAACCTCCTCCATACTCAGGTCCTGGTCGCCGAAGGCGATATTGCCCTCGACGGTATCCGAGAAGAGGAAGACGTCCTGCGTGGCCATGCCGATGCCCCCGCGCAGCTGCTGGAGCTTCCACTTGCGCACATTGCAGCCGTCGACGAGGATCTCGCCCTTCTGGATGTCGTAGCAGCGGGCGAGAAGCTGAATGATCGTACTCTTGCCCGAGCCCGTCGGCCCCATGATCGCGATGGTTTCCCCGCTTGCGGCGTGGAAGGAGATGTCCTCAAGTACCGGCGTCGTATCATAGGAGAAGGAGACGGAGCGGAACTCGATCTCGCCCTTCACCCTGTCGTGATCCTGCGCGCATGCGGCATCCTGGATGTCGGGCTTGGCCAGATCCAGCTCCATGACCTTGCCTGCGCTGGTGGAGAAGCGCTGCCAGTCATTGAGGATGTTGCCCAGGTTGCGCATGGGAACGGAGAGGGCCCAGGTCAGGGAGGAGAAGATGGTGAGCTTGCCGGGGGTCAGGCCGCCCAAGGCAGGCGTCTGCATGAGCATCCAGCCGCCCAGGAAGATTGTGATGACGGTCATGGCGTTGGTGAGGATCTCGATGAGCGGGAAGAAGGTCAGCCAGAGCTTGTTGATGGAGAGATTGGCGTCCCTGAAGGCGCGGGACTTGGTATCAAACTTCTCTGCCTCATAGTCCTCCCGGGCAAAGGCCTTGACGACGCGGTTGCCTGCAATGTTTTCCTGGGCATCGGTGTTCATGTCCGAGAGCTTGTCGCGCATGTCCCGGAACATGGGCCGCGCCCTGCGGGAGAAGAAAAAGGAGATGAGGAGCAGCAGCGGGGTGACGGCCACAAGGGCCAGGGCAAGCCGCCAGGAGACAAAGAAGAGGTAGATGGAGGTGGCAAGGAACGTGGTTGCGGAGTCCACAAGCACATAGTCAATGTAGCTGAGGAAGTGCCTGCACCAGTCCATGTCCGAGGACATGCGAGTCATGAGATCGCCGGTGCGGTGGGCATCGTAGAAGCGCGTGTCCTGGAACTGCATGCGGCGGAACAGACGCTTGCGCATGTTCTTCATGGTGTTCTGCCCGGCCTTTTCCAGAAGAACGATCATGAGGTAGCGCATGGATTCGCGCACGATACGCACAACAAGCATGGTGATGAGGATGCCCATGAGCGGATCGGGGTTCCCGGCGATGATGACGTCGTCCATGAGACGGGCAGTCAGGGCCGGATTGACGAGCAGCATAATGGAAGTGACCACGGAGATCGCCATGGCAACAGCGTGGGCGACGCGGTACTTCCGGTCCATGAAGGTGAGCAGCCATTTGATTTGTGACATACCAAAGCTCCTAGCGGAAAAAAACGGTCGGTCGGGCAAGGGAAAGATGCCGAAAACGGCGGCAGTATAGCACGTTTTGCATAAAATACAACCTATGAAAAATGGTGACAAATGAAGACAAAAAGGACAACATAAGAGTGAACAAAAGACGGGGTATCTGTATAGGCTGGACAGATTGACTTGGAGGGAGCGGCGGAATAGAATGCAAATAGTTTCATCCGGAGGGAGAAGACGGGGATGCAAGATAGAAGAAAACTCTTGGAAAACTATGTACAGAGCCATCTCCAGGACGTACTGAAGGCGCCCCACGACTTTATCCGCTATCCCTTTATTGATCCGGGCGCGGGATACCAGGGAAACTGTTGGGACTGGGACACATACTGGTGCGTGTACAGTCTGTTTTCCCTGCGCGATCTCTTTACCCGGGAGCAGAATGAGGCGATCCTCCGCCATGCGCGGGGCAATGTGATGAATTTTCTGGATCACCAGCTGGAGGACGGCTATATCCCGATGATGATCGAGGTCTCCCATTGGAGCGAGCCCTACCTGAATATGCGCCACAAGGAGGGCGTGCAACTCAACATGCACAAGCCCTTTCTATGCAACAGATTGCCTTGATCTCACGGGAAACCGGGGACTATACATGGATCCGGGCGCACGTGGAAGGGCTGGAGAAGTACTTTGCCTACTACAAAACCTACCTGCACGCGCCTACCGGGCTCTACGTCTGGCACGATGACATCATGATCGGCATGGACAACGATCCGGCGATCTTTGGCCGTCCGCCCGAGAGCACGGCAAGCATCCATCTCAACAGCTTCATGGTCATGGAGCTGCGCGCTATGGAGGAAATCCTGGAAAAGCTTGGCAAGGATGCGGAAGGCTACAGGCGGGAAAGGGAGGCGCTTACGGAGAACATCCAGTCCCTTCTCTGGGACAGGCGCGATCGGTTCTATTACTCCCTGGATGTGGATGTATATACGCGCAGGTATGACTGGTTCCATCAGGGATTGGGGGTCTTCTGGAAGGGGCTGCCTATCCGCGTGCGTGTCTGGTCCGGTTTCCTTCCCCTGCTTGCGGGCATTGCGACTGCGGAGCAGGCACAGGCGCTGCGAGATACGGCCATGGACAGGGAGACATTCTGTTCGCCGCATGGCATCTTTACCCTCGCTCGCAACGAGCCCATGTTTGACCAAAGTGCCACAAGCAATCCCTCCAACTGGCTGGGTCCCATCTGGCTTGTGGCCAACTACGCGGTGTTTAAGGGGCTGCTTGACTATGGGTACCTCGCGGAGGCCGGGGAGATTGCGGAAAAGTCTCTCGTTTTGCTCACGGATGACATCCTGCAGACAGGACACATGCACGAATACTACAACGCCGAGGACGGAAGCCCCGTCATGAACGGCGGGTTCATCAACTGGAATATGCTGGCACTGACGATGCAGCGGGAGCTTGAGGAAGCAAGGGGGAGGTGAAAAGTATGCGCATTGCCCTGGTGGAGGACGATAAGGCGCAGCGGGAAATTCTGCGCTCCTTCTGTGCGCGCTATGCCAAGGAAAAGCATACGGAGATCACCCTGGACGAATTTGAGCAGCCCCTACTCTTTCTGGACCGCTATGACGGGCGATACGACCTGGTCTTCATGGATATTCTCATGCCGTATCTGGATGGTATGGCATGCGCCGCAGCCCTTCGCGAAAAAGACGAACAGGTAGCGCTGTGCTTTGTGACGAGCATGGCGCAGTACGCGATTCACGGCTACGAGGTCGGCGCAGTGGATTTCATCATAAAACCCGTGAAGTACGAGGAGTTCGCGATGAAGATGGCGAGGATCGAACGGATATTGCAAAGGCGGGAGAGCTCCATGCTCCTCATTAGCGGGCGACAGGGCGTTCACCGCATCGATATGCGGGACCTGTACTATGTCGAGGTCTACAACCATTCACTCCTCTTCCATACACGCGATGGGAATATCGAGACCTACGGGAAGCTCTCGGCGCTGGAGGAGGATCCGAAGTTTGCGGGCTTTATCTGGACCACCCCGGCCTATCTGGTCAACATCCGGCATATCGGGCGGATCGACGAAAACACGCTCACCGTGCACGGCGAGCGCGTCCCGATTTCCAGACGGCGCAGAAAAGAATGCCTTGAGCAGATTGCCGGGGTTGTGGGAGGTGTCCTTTACTGATGTGGGCGATCAATATGTTCCATGTGCAGATCCTGCTCTTTGAGCTGGCTATCTGTCTATCGATGCCAAGGCGCCGCCACTTTGCCCTTCGCATCCTTCCCGCAGCGGCTCTCTATCTTGCCCTGCCCTTTGCGGTGCCGGGCGGCTATTTTGCTCCAGCGCTTACGCTGGACTGGTTCACCTTCGGCTTTCTCATCATGTTTGCGCTCTCCGGAGTGCTTTTGGTTTTCTGCTTTCGGATGAATCTTCGGCAGGTCCTCTTCTACTGCTGCGTTGCGCATACCCTACAGCACATGATCCATTGCCTGGCCCGACTGGGCGAGATCGCACTGACACAGACGCCTATTCTCACCCAGGGGCTGCAGGCGCTGTATCTTGTCCTGACCCTCCTCCTCATCTTCCGCGTGCTTCGGGAGCGATTCCGAGGAAGTGAGACGGTGGATATCCAGAATGCGACCCTCGTGGTCTTTGCTCTGATCTCCACCCTCATCGTCTATTTCCTGAGCTTTTGGGCTTCTGAGGTGGAGCAGGAGACGGTGGGCATGCTGCTCTTTGACTTCTTCACCTGCCTTCTGATCATGTTCATTCTCCTGGATATCTTCCGCCTCAGGCGGGCCAGACGGGAGCAGGAGATCATGCAGCGCCTGCTTCGGGAGGAGCAGGCCCAGCACGCCCTGAGCCGGGCCACCATCGATGTGGTGAACCGCAAATGTCATGACCTGCGCCATCAGATTGCGGCGCTTCGGCATATGGACCGTGACGACCGGGAAAAGAGCATTGCGGAGCTGGAGGAGGCCGTCCTCATCTATGACAGCTTTCCCAAGACGGGGAACAGTGATGTCGATATCGTGCTGGCCGAGAAGAGCCTGCTGGCTGAGCAACAGCAGATCATGATCCGCGCCATGGTGGATGGAAACGGTTTTCGCTTCATGAAGCTGGAGGATATCTACTGCCTCCTGGCCAATGCGCTGGACAACGCGATTGAGGCGACAAGCAAGGAGCCGCAAAAGGAGCGGCGGATCATCACCTTTCATGCCGCGCAGCGGGAAAACATGTTCTCGGTGCATCTGGAAAACCCCTGCGCCAAAGAACCGGTATTCATGGACGGCATCCCCATGACCGACAAGCCCGATACGGACTATCACGGCTACGGCATGCGCAGCATGCGGTACCTGTGTGAAAAGTACGGCGGGGTCCTGACCACGGGGTGAGAGGACGGGATCTATGCCCTGGATATGCTCTTTCCCCTGAAGTGATGCCGCAGGAAATGGGGCAAGTTGACGCTTGCACGGAAGCGGGAAAAGTGCTACCTTTACATATGTCAAGGTAGTTGACAGAGGAGGCAAAAAACAATGCAGACAGTAAACGCATTTGATTACGCAGAGACGATCGTCAAAGCCCTTTCCCGGGGCATTCTGCTCACCACCAAGGCCGGGGAGAAGGTCAACAGCATGGTCATCGGCTGGGGCACACTCGGCATTGAATGGGGCAAGCCGATCTTTGCGGCCTATGTCCGCGAGGGCAGATTCACGCGCGAGCAGCTCGACGCCAATCCCTACTTTACGATCAATGTTCCCCTGGAGAAGGCCGATCCCGAGATCATTCGCATCTGCGGGTCCAAATGCGGAAGAGATGTGGACAAGGTGAAGGAAAGCGGAATGACCCTTGTGGAGCACGAGGACTTCAGTGTGCCCGGTGTGGAGGAGTTCCCGCTCACGCTGGAGTGCAAGGTGGTTTTCCGCCAGAAGCAGGAGATTGACCTGATTGATGAGCGCTTCCATGGAGCCTATCCGCAGGACGTGCCCGGCACCAATCCCATGGCCAACCGTGACGCCCACATTGCCTATTACGGCGAAATCGTAGGCGCGTATCTGGCAAAATAACATAACCGAAGGCTCCGATCTCCGGAGCCTTCTTGCATGAGGGACGCAGCGCGATGGAGGAAAAGATGGCAAGGATACAGCTCACCCGGGAGGAGGCGTGCCGCTTCCTTCTTCTCAAGCAGGGACTCCTCGGAAGATGGCGCTTCAGCGGGAAAGAGGGTGCGCTCGCCTATGTGCGCCAGGCGGGGTGCATCCAGTTTGATCCGGTCGATGTGTGCGGAAGAAATGCGGACCTGACGCTGCAGTCGCGGGTGCGCGGCTACCGCAAAGAGATGCTTTCCGACCTTCTGTATACCTCCCATGCCCTCATCGACTATCCCGATAAGGAGCTGGCGATCTGGCCGGTGGAGGACTGGCCGGCCTTTCGAAACTACAGGGAGAGAAGCCTTGCCCATGCCCAGCGCTTTCCGGAGCTGCCTGCGCTTGAGAAGGAGACGATCGCCTTTATCGAGCAGCATGGCCCGGTGAGCAGTGACACCCTTCCCATTGAGGGCAAGATCCACTGGCACTCCTCCATGCACTGGAGTGGGAATTGGGGCGGACTCTCGGAAGCCTCGCGCTCGTGCCTGGAGCAGCTCTATACCGACGGTGTCCTGGTGATTCATCACAAGGCCGGCACACGCAAGTTCTACGATCTGGCCTCGCGCCATATCGCGCAGGAACTGCTTCAGGCCCCCTGGCCCTTTGCCGGGGAGGCGGAGTACGCCGCCTGGCGTGTCAGACGCAGGATCGGCGCGGTGGGGCTTTTGTGGAACCGGCATTCGGACGCGCTTCTTGGGACATATCTGGACAAAGGTGTGCGGGACAAGGCGTTTTTGGATCTCCTGGACGCGGGCAGCATCTGCGAAATCCAGGTGGCGGATGTGCGCTATCCCCTCTACTGCCTTGCGGAGGACCTGCCCCTCCTTTCGGAGGCCAGGGAGAAGACACATGCCTTTCGCGTATCGTTCCTTGCCCCGCTGGATCCCCTGCTCTGGGACAGAAAGCTTATCGAAGCCCTCTTTGGCTTTGCCTACAGCTGGGAAATCTACACGCCCAAGGAAAAGCGCAAATACGGCTATTATGTGCTGCCGATTGTGGCAGGGGCGCGCTTTGCCGGGAGGATTGAGCTTGCAGCGGACAGTAAGGAAAAGACGCTCACACTGCGCAATCTCTGGTGGGAGCCGGGTATCCGGCAAAGCCGAAGACTGAGTGACGGTCTGGAGGCAGCCCTTGAGCGCTTTCTGGCTTTCTCTGAAAGCAGCACGCTCAAGCGGGAAGACATGATGCCATAGATGGCGGATTATTGGCCATATTGTTCGGGTTGTATGTTGCGCAAAGCGGTGTATAATGGCCCCTTGCATGCCTCGGCATGCAAATTGTCCCCAGGAGGTCATTATGTCGAATATGCAGGCGCAGGAGCGCTCTAAAATGCTCGGCAGCATGCCGATGACACAGCTTGTTCCCAAGATTTCCGTACCGATTATGATCAGCATGCTGGTGCAGGCGCTCTACAACGTCGTGGACAGCATCTTCGTTGCCCGCTTTGATGCCAGGGCCCTGACGGCGGTTTCCCTGGCTATGCCGGTGCAGATGCTGATGATCGCCGTGTGCGTAGGTCTTGCCACCGGTATCAACAGCCTGATTTCCAGAAGGCTTGGCGAAAAGCGCAACGATGAGGCGAGAGCAGCTGCATGGAACGGCATCTTTCTTGAACTGTGCGGGTTCCTTCTCTTCCTGATTTTCGGTATCTTCTTTACCCGGCCTGCGTTCGATGCGCTCTCCAACGGTCTGGAGGCGGAGGTGCAGGAGATCATTCGCGAGTATGGCTACCAGTACCTGGGCATCGTCACCACCTTCTCCATCGGCTCCTTCATGGCGGTGGTGTTTGAGCGTATGATGCAGTCTACCGGCAACACGGTGCTCTCCATGATTACCCAGCTGAGCGGTGCCATCACCAATCACATCCTGGATCCCATTATGATCTTTGGTCTCCTCGGCTTTCCCAAGCTGGGAGCTGCCGGTGCAGCGATTGCCACAGTCATCGGCCAGAGGGTGAGCATGCTGGTCGGCTTTGGGATCAACCAGAAAAAGAACGTAGAGCTGAAGCTGGAGATGAAAGAGTTTGCCCTCAATACCCGCAGCATCCGGGATATCCTCAGCGTAGGTCTTCCGAGCGTGGTCATGCAGGCCATTTCGTCGGTCATGAACATTCTTCTGAACATGATCCTGATCCCGTACGGCTCGGTGGCTGTCAATGTTCTGGGCGTCTACTTCAAGCTCCAGTCCTTCGTCTTCATGCCGGTCTTCGGTCTGAGCAACGGCATGGTGGCCATCGTGGGCTACAATTACGGGGCCAGGCTCCGCGCACGCGTTTACTCGGCCATCCGGGTGGCGCTCATCTATGCCCTGGTGATTCTCGGCGTTGGCATGCTTGCCTTCCTGGTGATCCCGGGCGCCCTGCTCTCCCTCTTTGAGCAGGAGGGCGGGGACGCCGCACTGACCGCCATGGGTATCCCCGCACTGCGCACCATCAGCCTGTGCTTCCTCATGGCGGCTGTCGGTATCACGCTCAGTACCGTCTTCCAGGCGGTGGGCAAGGGCTCCTATTCCCTCATCGTCTCCCTGTGCCGTCAGCTCCTGGTGCTGATCCCCTCAGCCTGGCTTCTCAGCCTGATCTTTGGCGAAGTGGGGGCCATCTGGTGGAGCTTTGTGATTGCGGAGGGCATTTCCATGGTGATCTCTATTGCTCTCTACAGGCGGGTCGACCGTCTGTTGCTCAAGCGACTGGACACATAAAAACCGGGGCGGCTTTTGCCGCCCCGATCTTCATATTAGGCCTTGGCTATCTCTCCGAATCGGCTGTTCAGGCTGGCGAGGAGTTTTTTGTTTTCTGCCTTGTCTGTGCCCAGCATCTTCAGGAGCGTGAGATCCAGGAGCCGCTCAAAGCGCGGGCTGGTCAGGTCCGGCTGTCCAGGCTCGGCACGCATGATGACCATGAGGGCTTCCTTGAGGAGGGCGCTTGTCTGTTCTCCTTGGGAGAGGGTGCGGATACTGTCGTGGACAGAGTAGAACCCCTCCTTGGCCTCCAGGAGACGATCCAGCTCTGCATCGCCTTTGCCCTCGACATCCTGCAGCCAGGTGTCCTTGAGCGCATGACGCGCACGGACGGCGGGGAGGACGTAGATTTCAGGCTCGACATCGACACGGGTGAGGACGGTACTGTCACAGACCGCTCCTGCCGATGCGACGATGGTGTTGCTTCCTTCATTAAGGCTTACGCTAAACACGAAGACCTTGTCACCGCTCTGTACACTGTGCAGGGTACCGTTGACATACAGGCTGACCGGGCTAAGGTTACTGTAGACGCGGATAGCGGTGGTTTCCCCTGCACGCTTGGCATAGCGCTTACCGCAGATATGCACCATGGGCTCGGGGTTCCACCATGCCTTATAGATATAGTAGGCGTCCTTCTTGAGCTTGCGGTCCAGCGTCATGAGCCCCTTGTTGTTGCGTCCGGCCACGCCGCCCTCATTGCGCTCGGCGGCGCCAAAATCGAACATATTCCACAGGAAGCTGCCCCAGACGAACGGGCGCTCGGCGAAGATGCGGGCCATGGTCTCGTGATAGAGGGCCTGATATTCCTCGGAATAATCCTTGGGCTCGGGCTGACTGGAATGGAAGGTGAGGATACCCTCACAGCCGTATTCTGAGACGGCGAAGGCGCGGTCGGGATACTTCTCGTGATAGCGGTCGAGCCACTTGGCATTATCCTCAATGCTGCCTACGTACCAGCCGAAGTAGTGGTTCCAGGCCTCCACATCGGTGATGTCATGCAGTTCGCTGTCCTCGGGGGTGTTGGACACGTGCGCGAGGGTAGTCAGACGGGTGGGATCCAGCGATTTGACCAGCTTTTCCAGGTCCCTGTGATTTGCTACCAGCTCGTCGGAGGGCTTGCCCGCAAGGAGAACCTCATTGGACAGTCCCCAGAAGCAGATGCAGGGATGGTTGTAATTCTGATAGATGAGCTCCTTCATCTGGCTGATGCAGTTGTCATGGGCCTTCGGATCCTGCGCCATGATGGTGATGAAAGGAATCTCCGCCCAGACGACAAGGCCCAGACGGTCACAGGCATCATAGAAGTCCTGTGCATGCTGATAGTGCGCAAGCCGGATCGTATTGGCCCCCAATTCCTTGATGAGCCTTGCGTCCTCCTCGTGATCCTCCTTGGAGATGGCATAGCCCTTGTAGAGCCTGTCCTGATGGCGGCACACACCGCGAAGGGGTGTCGCGTCCCCGTTGAGGAAGAAGCCGTCTGTGGGGGAGACGCTGAAGGAGCGGACACCGCACTTGACGCTGACCTCATCGACCACTTCATTGCGGCGGATGATCTGCGCCAGGAGGGTATAGAGCGCGGGGGAGGCGGGGGACCAGGTCTGCGCCTTGGGAACGAGAAGATCGGTGCGCGTATCCTCCGCCGTCACGAGCGTGAGGGCACACTCGCTTCCGTCCGGGGAAAGCAGGGTATACTGCACGGAGTCGTTCTCATCGGTTCCCTTCACAAAGCTTTCGATGGTAAAGACCGCATCGCCGCCCGGCATGAGCACGGGGGTGACCATCACGCCGGGCGCCCCGTAGTAGTCCAGATCGAAGTGGGCACGGGCAACGGAGATCAGGTTTACTCCGCGGTAGAGTCCGCCGTAGAAGGTAAAATCGGCATACTGCGGATAGACGTTGGTGGTGTACTCGTTGCTCACACAGATGGCCAGAAGGTTATTGCCCTGGGGCTTCACGAGATCCGTGATGTCTGCCCGGAAGCAGGAGAAGCCGCCTTCATGATAGGCAGCCTTCACGCCGTTGACATAGACGGTGGCGATGAGGGAGGCCGCGGGAATCTCAACATAGAGCCTTCCGCCATCAAGCGGCTGGGTAAGGGGCTGGATGGTGCGGTAGTACCAATAGGTGCCGCGGTCGTACTTGTTCATGGGCTTGCCGGAGAGATCCCCCTGCGACCAGTCGGCGGTGGGAATGTGGATGGCATGACCGTCGTGACCGTCAATGGCGTTCCAGGAGTGGGGGAGGGTGACGGGGACAGCGTCCTCCGGGACGAGGGCTGGGTCACAGTCGGAGCGGTGGACAAAGAGCCAGGAGTCGAAGATGGGAAGGGTGATGCGCATGACAGTTCTCCTTTCTTGTGATGGCGCAAAAAGCTATTCAAGAGGATCATAACCGTGGTCCTTGAAGCCGATATCGGGCAGACTGGTCTGCTTGAGTGTCCCCATGGCCGTCATGGAGGTAAGCGGATCGGAGAAGGGAATGGCCTTTGCCCAACCGTGCAGAAGCTTGGCATGCTCAGGATTCTCATTCCCCTTATCCTGGGCCGGCGGATGACCGATGTGCTTGGAGTAGGCGCGGTAGAAGGTGGAATAGTCACTGTAGCCGACGGTGACCGCGACCTCCGAGGCGGGCATACCGCTCAGCAGCAGCTTCTGGGCATAGGACAGGCGTTGCTTGGCAATATACTCCATGACCGAGGTCTGGAAATGTCTCTGGAAGAGATTGTTGAGCTGAGAGCGCGAGATGAAGAAACGCTCGGAGAGCTGCTCTAGGGAGATCTTCTCGCTGGGATGACGCCGGAGATAATCAAGAATGTTCGCAAGCTCCGGAGGATCCGGGATGACGGTGTTGGGCGGAACAAAGGTGGGGGAATCTGCACAGGAGAGATAGAGGCGGATGAGAAACTCCTCCAAGAGGGCGGAGGCAAAAAAGTGCTGATGCCCCACGCTGGTAAACTGATCCGGAATGGTGAGGATGCGGTCAAGCGACTCCTGAACATGGAAACGACCGGCATCCTCCAGGAGAAAAGGTATCGCGGACTTCCCGCTGCGTACCGTCTCCAGCGAAGGAAGGATGCGAAGCAGAGGCTCCTGTCGCTCCCTTGGGAAGAGCTGAGGCACAAAATGAAAGGTATAGCGGTCATAGGTCGCATCGGTAAGAATATGTATGCCATGCAGTGCACCGGGCGGGATGATCAAGAGCGTGTGGGGGTTTAGGGTATACTCCGACCCGTCAAAAAGAAAGTGCATGTTTCCCGACACGATGTAGTAGAGCTCATAGCACATATGCTGATGAATCAGATAGGAAGAGGTTGCCACCGTGCTCTGATGGTGGCTGAAATTGTAGATATCGGACACCAGACGCATCGCCATGCTCTGACACCTCCATGGCGTATTGTCGCATAGGCGTGCCTGTTTGTCCAGCTGAAGCACGGCAGATTTGGAAGAAGCTGGAAGAAAAGGTAAAATTCTTGACGGATTTGCCAAAAGAAATGATCAAAATGCAATATGGGGTGTTCAAAACGCAATGGCGGATTGCGCAACTCGGCGTATAATGAAGCCAGCATAGTGCTTCGGAGATGATGCGAAGCATAAAAGCATTACCAAGGCCACAGGCCGAAAACACGAAGGAGGATTTTCCCCATGAGAAAGCTCATCGCACTCGTTCTGTCCCTGTGCATGGTGCTGGCAGCCACTTCCGCTTTTGCTGCGGACCTCAAGTCGGGCGCTGACATCTATCCGCTCAACAGTGACAAGACCATCACCTGGTATTCCCAGGACTCCCACAACATCCACACGGATTTTGCTGACTGGCATGACTCTCCCTTCCATGTGAACATCTCCAAACAGATCGGCGTCAACATCGACTGGGTCCTTCCCACCACCGGTGCTGACGGCGCGACCTTCACCAACACCCTGATGGCCGATCCGGCGAACCTGCCCAACATCATGGAAGCCTATTTCATGGACAACGCGCAGCAGTACCTGGACGACGAGGTCATCTGGGACCTGACGCCCTACATTCAGGAATATGCGCCTGCCTACTATGCTTTCCTGCAGAGCAATCCCGCCTATGACAAGGCGATGAAGACTGACGATGGCCGCTACTATGCTTTCGGCTTCTTCCGTGAGGATGGCGGCTGGAACGATTCCTATCAGGGCCCCGTTGTCCGTCAGGACTGGCTCGAGGAATGCGGTCTGGAAATCCCCAAGACTATCTCCGAGTTTGAGAACGTGATCCGCGTCTTCAAAGAAAAGTATGACGCCGTGTTCACCGCCGCTTTCAGCGTGCGTTTCTCCCAGATGGGTCTGTCCGGTGCCTTCGGCGGCTACGGCAACCTGAACTCCGGCTATCTGTTCTATGTTGACGACGGCAAGGTTGGCATTGCCCAGACCACCGACGAATACCGCAACTGGCTGAAGTGGTTCTCCGGCATCTACAAGGAAGGCCTGGTCGACACTGACCTTCTGACTGTGGATGACACCACTGTGAAGACCAAGGTAGAGACCGGTCTGTCCGGTATCGCCATGACCTCCATGGGACAGATGAACCTGTGGAACAATGAAATGGAAAACAACGGCGACGGCCGTCCCTGGATCGGTATTCCTTATCCCACCGCTGACGACGGCAGCCTCTACTCCATCTTTGGCGGCTCTGGCATCGGTTCCATCACCGGCGTTGTGACCAAGTCTGCTGACGAAGAAACCCTCAAGCTGTGCCTGCGCGCTCTGGACTATGCTTACACTGCTGAAGGCTTCATGTTCTGGAACTACGGCATCGAAGGCGAGAGCTGGGAGATGGACGAGACCACCGGATTGCCCAAGTGGACTGCTCTGGTTGCTGACGACAAGTCCAGCGATCCTATGATCAAGTACAACGGCACCACCTGGTCCGGCTCCTGCATCCAGGCCACCAACCTCCTGTATCTGAAGAACTCTCAGGCTTCCATCGACGCCGATGACGCCTGGTTCTATCTCGGCATGGGCCGCGATACCACCGAACTGGACAAGGTGCAGGAAATCACCTCAGGCCACAAGTGGCCCACCGGTGTGACCTTCACCACCGAAGAAGCTGACGAGCTGGATCTGTACACTGCTAACCTCGGCACCTATATCGTGGAACAGTGCACCAACTTCCTGGTCGGCAACACCGACGCCAATGACGACGCTGCATGGAACAACTACCTGAACGGTCTGAACCAGTATCATGCTGACCGCGTCGTCGAGCTGCGTCAGAACTGCTACGATCGTTATCTGTCCCGTTAAGTTCAACTGCATAGGGTGACATATACAGAGGATACGTCCTCTCCGGTTGCCCCTGGATCCTGAAAGGCGGTGGGGGATTCTCCTCACCGCCCCTCTCGTATCAACTACCCTGCGAGACAGAAGGGAAGACACAATATGGCAAAGAAAGTCGTGACGAACGCGCATTATAAGAAGCTCCCTCTGAGCAAGAAGATTGCGCGTGACTTCAGTCACAATAAATACAAGTATCTCATGATCCTTCCTGTCCTGGTGTACCTTGCCCTGTTCTGCTATAAGCCGATGTATGGCATTCAGATCGCGTTTAAGAACTACAAGGTCACCCGCGGCATGGAGAAGAGTCCCTGGGTGGGACTGTACTGGTTTGAGGCCTTCTTCAACGATCCCTACTTCTGGCGGCTTCTGCGCAACACGTTCACAATTTCAGGCCTGACCATTCTCTTTGGCTTCCCGGCTCCGATTGTGCTTGCCCTCATGCTCAACGAGGTCAAGAATACCAAGTTCAAGCGTACAGTGCAGACCATCACGTACATGCCCTACTTCATTTCTCTGGTCGTCCTCTGTTCGCTCATCAAGATCTACAGTCAGCAAAACGGTCTCATCTCCGATGTGGTTGCCTTCTTTGGCGGAACCAAACAGAACTGGCTGCAGGATCCGAAGTATTTCCGGTCGATCTATGTCATCTCCGATATCTGGCAGGGCATCGGCTGGAACTCCATCATCTATCTCGCCGCACTCTCCGGCATTGATCAGGAGCAGTACGAGGCGGCACGCATTGACGGTGCCAACCGCTTCCAACAGATGCTCCATATCACCCTGCCGGGACTGCTCCCGACGATCACGATTCTGTTCATCCTGCGCATGGGCAGCATCCTTAACGTCGGCTACGAGAAGATCCTCTTGATGTATCAGCCGACCACCTACGAGGTGGCAGACGTGTTCTCCACCTACACCTACCGCATTTCCTTGGGTGCGACATCGGGTCAGCCGCAGTACTCTCTGTCTACGGCTGTCAGCCTCTTCAACACCATTGTGAACGTTGCCTTCCTGCTTTTGACCAACTTTATCAGCAGCCGGACAACGGAATCCAGCCTGTTCTGAGAGGAGTGAGGAAAGATGACAAATGCTGTGCACAACAACAAGATCAAGGAATCTGCAGGCAGCAAGGTTTTCACGGTCATCAATGCTCTCCTGCTGATCTTCCTCTGCTTCCTTACACTCTATCCGATCTGGTACTGTCTGGTGGCTTCCTTCACTGCGACCTCCTACCTCTCGGCGCATCAGGGCGTGCTCTTTATCCCACATATGTTTACCACCAGCGCCTATCGCCTGGCGTTCACGCATCCGCTGCTGCTGAGCGGCTACAAGAACATCCTGCTTGTGCTTCTGGTATCGCTGCCCATCAACATTATCCTGACATTGTTTACAGGCTATTTCCTGGCCTCCAAGAATGTGCTCTTCAAGCCGGTGATCCAGTTTTTGATCATGTTTACCATGTTCTTTAACGGCGGTATGATCCCGATTTTCTTGAATATTCGTTCCCTGGGACTCTATAATACGCTCTGGGCACTCATTCTTCCGGGCGCCATCAGCGTGTATAACTGCATTATCTGCCGTACCGCCATTCAGGCGGTTCCGGAGAGCCTGAGCGAATCGGCCTATCTGGACGGCGCCAATGACCTGGTGATTGTCTTCAGAATCACGCTGCCCTTGATCATGCCCACCATCGCGGTGTTGCTTCTGTACTATGGCATCGGCCACTGGAACGCATGGTTCCCGGCAAGCATCTATCTGCAGGACAACAATAAGCTGCCCATCCAGAACATCATGCGCTCCATCCTGATTGCCAACTCCAACCTCCTAAATGCCTCGGGCAGCGAGACGGACAAGGTGGACGACTTTGCCGAGACTATCAAGTACTCCACCATCATTCTCACCACCGTACCCGTGCTTTGCATCTATCCGTTCCTGCAGAAGTACTTCGTTAAGGGCGTCATGATCGGTGCGGTCAAGGGGTAAGAAAAGCCAAAAGAAAAATCAAATGAGGGACAACAAAATGCATTTTGACTTTGTGAAGGAAACCCAGAGAAACAAGGCGCGTGCCGAGTGGGTCGAGCAGATGGCGGAAAAGCTGGATGCGAAGATGACCTTTGCCGTGAAGAAGGCCAACGAGGTCGACTTCATGCCGTACTCCACCGAGAACGGCCAGTGGAAAGAAACCCGTATCGGCTGGTGGACCAACGGCTTCTGGCCGGCTACGATGTGGCAGATGTACCTTCTGACCGGAAAGCAGCTGTATCGGGATGAAGCGGTGCGCACCGAGGCGATGCTCGACGAGGCCCTTCGCGACTTCAAGAATCTGAGCCATGATGTGGGCTTCATGTGGCTGATCCACTCCGGTGTGCGCTATGCCCTGGAAAAGAATCAGGATAGCTACGACCGTACGCTCTTTGCCGCTGAGGTCCTCGCCGGCCGGTTCAATCCCAACGGCTTTATCCGTGCTTGGAACGGTGAGGGCAGGGAAGGCTGGGCGATCATCGACTGCATGATGAATCTCCCGATTCTGTATTGGGCCAGCGAAGTCACCGGGGATCCGCGCTATCGCCTCATCGCGATGCAGCATGCGGATACTTCGATACGGAACTTCGTGCGCGACGACGGATCCTGCAATCATATCGTGATTTTCGATGCCAATACCGGCGAATTCCTGGACAATCCGGGCGGACAGGGCTATGAGAGCGGCTCAAGCTGGAGCCGTGGTCAGGCGTGGGCGCTCTATGGGTTCACCCTGAGCTACCTGCACACCGGAAAGCAGGAATACCTGGATACCGCAAAGCGGGTGGCGCATTACTTTATCTCCGAGTGCATGGAGGACTTTGTACCGCGCTGCGACTTCCGTCAGCCCGCCGAGCCCGATCTCAAGGACAATGCGGCCGGCAATATTGCGGCCAGCGGTCTTCTGGAACTCAGCCGGGTCGTACCCGAGCTGGAAGGCCGGATCTACTATGAGGCTGCCATGCGCATTCTCCAGGCTCAGGAGGCTACCTGCGCTGACTGGACGGAGACTACACCGGCCATCTTCACCAAGTGCACCAGCGCCTGGCATGATATCCCCGGGCGTCATATGCAGATGAACTATGGGGACTTCTACTTCCTGGAGGCGATCGGCAAGCTGCGCGGCGAGAAGCGCCTTGCCTGGTACCCGAATAGAGAAGAATAACACAAGCGCCGCATCCAATGGATGCGGCGCGTTTGATTTTGGCGCGAGACTTATCAGGTGTCAGGCTTATCAGGCCCGGAAGGCGAAGGCCAGGGCATAGGGGGAGGTGCCCCGAAGTGCTTGGGGTAGCGTGACAGTGCAGGCATCGCCAAGCGTCTCGAAGGAAAGCTCGGGGCCACCAAGGAGCGCGACCGAATGGATGCCGGGGAAGGGAAGCGTCAGATGATCGGAAAGCAGCTCGCCCTCGGAGACACGGTAGATGGCATAGCGGTGGGTGCTTGTCTGCGTGAAGGCCCAGGGGCCGGAAAAGTACGGGGCAAGTGCGCGCGTCCCGTAGATGGCCTCGCCGTTCGTTTTGAGCCAATCGCCAAGCTCCCCGGCGCGCACCATGGCTGCCTTGGGCAAGCGCCCGTCCGGCTGTGCTCCGATATTCAGGGCAAGGTTTCCGCCCTTGCTGACGACGTCAATCAGGGTGTGCACGAGCTCGCGTCCGGATTTGAGGGTATCCTCAAAGCTGTAAGAGAAGGGCTTTCCGATGGTGATGCAGCTTTCCCAGGGCACGGGAATGTAGTGGTCGGGAATCTGCTGCTCCGGGGTGATATAGTTTTCAAAGGGTCCGCCCACCGTCCGGTCGGCGAAGAGGAGATCCGGGGTGATCCTCCGTGCCTGCTCGGCGATCTCCTCCAGGTGGATATCCTGCCCGAACTGGCGGGGATTGACCCATCCGCCGTCCAGCCAGAGGATATCCAGGGGTCCGTAGCCCTCCACCAATTCCAGAAGCTGGGAGCGGGTATATTCCACAAAGATATTCCAGAGATCAGGATGCTTTTGGGGATGATAGGTGGGATAACGCCAGAACCCGACCGGCTTTTCCTGATTTTCTGTCCAGTACCAAGGGCAATGCCAATCCGGCTTGGAGAAATAGGCGGCAATGCCGAGCCCTTTGCTTCGGAAGGCGTCGAAGAGATGGCGGGTGACATCCGCGTATTTGTGGGTGTGGAAAGGACAGTTGGGTGCGGTAATCTTGTAGGGGGAATACTGGCTGTCATACATACAGAAGCCGTCATGGTGCTTGGTGGTAAAGATGAGGTAGCGAAATCCGTTTTCCGCTGCGAAATCCGCCCACTTCTCCGGCTCAAAACGCACCGGGTTAAAGGAGCGGTTGAGCCCAAGGTACTGTGTGCGGAACTCTGCATCATCCTCTGTCCAGTCGATCTCCTCGCGTGACCAGGGGGCATCCTCCATGGACAGCGGCCAGGATTCACAGATGCCAAGCTGGGAGTAGGTGCCCCAGTGGACCATGAGGGCGAGCTTCTGGTCTCGGAACCATTCCAGCTTGCGGAGAATGAGAGGGTTGTCGGGGACGACATAGTCGTCCTCGGTGGTATGGTTAATGATGTCGCCGCGAAGGGCATTCTCATCAAAATCTGCCATGCTGTAGCCTTTCTGATTTATTGTTTTTGATTGTTTTTGGTGTGTATTGCCCGATTGCATACGGAGGGTGCACGGCCTATAATCCCTCTATCTTCCAAGAAGGAGGCGCAGGAGATGATCTACACACGACCGGTGCAGCTCTATGAAATGGATGGGATGGGCATCGTTCATCATGCCCAGTACCTGCATTACCTGGAGGAGGCCAGACTGTTTGCCATGAAGGAGAAGGGCTACGGGTATGAGCGCCTCCTGGAGATGGGGCTGGCGAGTCCTGTGATGAACGTTTCTGCGGAGTATAGGAAGACATCTGCCTATCCGGATATTCTCAAGGTAGATATCCGTCTCACAGAGTACAACGGTGTCACCTTCCGCTTTGCCTACGTCATCACCAACGGGGCAGGGGACACGGTGTTTACCGGGGAGACACGGCACTGCCTGATTGGCGCCTCCGGGCTTCCCGAGCGCATCCCGCGCCGCCTGCCTGAGGTCGACAGCATCATGCGCACATGGCTTGCGGAGGACACGTCCGATTAACGCTTGATGTCATAGTTCATGTTCATGAGATTGCGGATGGTCTCGGCCTGGTCGATGATGTTCGCATCTCCGTGGATGGTGTGCTTGAGTGCGGAGGAAGCAACGGCAAAGTTGATCATGTCCATGGGCTTATAGTGCTGCATCATGGCGTAGATCAGGCCGCTGGCAAACGCATCTCCTCCGCCGACACGGTCCAGGATGTTAAAGGTGAAGAGCTTGCTCTCAAAGGTATGCCCCTGATACCACATGTAGGCCTTGAGGCTGTTCTCCGAGCCGGAATGGGCATAACGGACATGGCGGGCAATGCACTTGAGGTTCGGATACCTGGCGATGAAGGCATCGAAGACTGCATCCTGCTCTTCATAGCTGGGCTGGAAGGGAACCCCGTCCTTGACATCCCCCTTCTCGGGATGGGCATCATCCACGTAGAGATGATAGGGCTCGATCCCAAAGAGGATGTTGACATAGGGGAGACACTGCGTACAGAAATCGCGTGCCGCATCCCAGGACCACAGCGAGGAGCGGAAATTACCGTCAAAGCTCACCGTGATACCCTTCTCGTTGGCCTTTTTGAGCATGTCCAGCATAAAGGTCTGCAGGCTCGGGGAGAGTGCGGGCGTGATCCCGCTCAGGTGCAGCCAGGTAAAGTCACTGAGCAGCGCATCCAAATCGACCTGTGAAAAGTCATATTCCGTGATGGCACTGTGCTTTCTGTCATAGATGACCTGGCTGGGGCGAATGCCGTAGCCGGTTTCCAGATAGTAGGCTCCGAGGCGGTGCGTGGGCGTTTCCTGCGGCGTGGTCAGGATCATGGGCGTGCAGTGCACATCGTTGGAGCGCAGCCACCTGACGGCGGACTTTCCCAGCGAGTTGTTGGGAACGACCGAGAAGAAGGTGGAGTCGATGCCGAGATTGGCAAGCGAAAGGGCGATATTGGCCTCGCTCCCACCGTAGGATGCCTCAAAGGAAGTAGCCATACGGATCTTGTCATAGTTGGGCGGGGTCAGCCTGAGCATGATTTCGCCCATGGTGATAAAACGGTTGGACGGATCAAACTCGGATTGCAGCGGATTCTGATGGATCATAGCGCTGTACCTCCTGGATATTGCAGATCTTTTTAATATAGGCATTCATTCTTGTTACATTCCCCGTTTTGCGCAAAATCCCTTCTTGCGTAGTGTAAATCCTGCGAACGCTCTCAGAGCGAAGATTCATTTGAGGTGACAAACATGGCAAACGAACAAAGACCGCTCATTGCCCTGGTTCCCCTGTGGGACGAGGAAAAGCAGAGCCTGTGGATGCTCCCGGGCTATATGGAGGGGCTGCAGGAGTGCGGAGCAGTCCCGATCATGCTTCCTCTTGCAGAGGATGATGAGACGCTGGTGCGTGCGCTGAGCGTATGTCAGGGCGTACTGCTCACGGGCGGGCAGGATGTGGATCCCGCGCTGTACGGGGAGGCGAACACAGCAAGCGAAGAGCTGTGCACAGCCAGGGACCGCATGGAAAAGCGGGTGTTGGACATTGCGCTGGCACTGGATTTATCGGTGCTGGGCATCTGCAGAGGACATCAGCTCGTGAATGTGCTTTTGGGCGGCACCCTCTTTCAGGACCTGCCCTCTCAGTATCCCTCCGAGGTCTGTCACAGACAGCCGCCGCCCTATGATCTTCCTTCTCATACGGTCACGCTTCCGGAGGGCACACCGCTCTCGGAGATACTCGGATGCAGAGAAATACGTGTCAACAGCTGTCATCACCAGGGCGTTCGAGACCTGGCAGACACGCTGCAGGGAATGGCATATGCACCGGATGGACTGTGCGAAGCTGCCTATGCGCCAGGGTTTCGGTTTGTCTGGACGGTGCAGTGGCACCCGGAGTTTTCCTTCAGGCGGGATGAGGTATCCCGGAAGATCTTCGCCGCGTTTGTCCGGGCGGCAAACGAAGCGCAAGGCATATAGAAAGCAGTTGATAACAAAGGAAATGTTGCTATAATAGGCTTGCCTTGCAAAAGAAGGCAAAACAGCATGAATATGCACAAGAAATAGGATGCGGCGCGCACGCTTCTCATCCTGATTTCCCTGGAGGTACCTATGCAAACCCATTTCCGCATCCGAAAGGCAGTGTCCTTTCTTCTGACGCTCGTGTGTATCCTCGCCCTGGGCATGGCACATGCCATTGAGGGAGATCAAGTGGACCTGGACCTTACGCAGATGAGTGAGGATGAGGCATACGAGATGCTGGACAACATCTTTCTCGAACCGGAGGATTACCTTGGCATGACCATTCGTATGTCCGGGACGTACGATGTCTATGAGGATCCCTACAGCGGCAGAGTATACCATTCCTGTCTTCTGTCGGGCCCCGCAGACTGCTGCGGTCAGGGAATAGAGTTTGTCATGGCAGAGGAAGCGGTGGAGGACCTGTTCTACGGGGATGCGATCACGGTCACGGGAAAACTGGCGGAGTACGATGAAGACGGATATGCCTACCTGCATCTGGTGGACACTGTCCTCATACGTGCCGAGGAGACAGCAAAGCCCGAGGCAGTATGAATACCATAGCACTGACATACAACATAGGGAAAGGCGTCTTGCGGGACGTCTTTTTCCATGTTGCCGGGGTGTCAAGCACATGCTACAATCTCCTTGAACGTAAAGGCCAGGAGGCTCGGATATGCAGATTCTGGTGATCAATCCCGGTTCAACATCCACGAAAATCAGTCTGTACGAGAAAAGCACGGTGCGCTTTGAGGAAAACGTATTTCATGACGCGCCCGAGCTTCTGCGCTTTTCGCATGTCAACGATCAGATGCCGTTTCGCAAGCGGCTGATCCTTCAGCTTCTTGAAGCGCATGGCTGCCTGCCGGAAGAAGTTGATGTGTTTGTGGGGCGAGGGGGAAGTGCGCATACCCAGCATGACGGTGTGACGCTTATCACGGAGAAGTTGTACACCGATACGGTGCATGCCGTCGGCGGCAGTGATCACCCGGCTAAGCTCGGTGTCATGCTGGCCTGGGAGCTTGGGCAGACCTATGGAAAACCTGCCTATACACTGGATCCGACCAATGTCGACGAGCTCTGTGATCTGGCCAGGCTCACGGGAATTCGCGGGTTGTATCGAAATGCCCAGTTCCATGTGCTCAACCAGAAGGCAGTGGCGCGCAGGGAAGCGGAGAAACTCGGAAGAGCATACGAGGCCTGCAATTTCATCGTCGCTCATATTGACGGTGGCATCACGGTGAATGCCCATGAGAAGGGACGGATGATTGACGGCAATGTCGGTGCGGGTGGGGACGGCCCCTATACGCCTACACGTATCGGTTCGGTGCCGGTATTGCCGCTCCTGGACTATATCGATGTGCACGGGACAGATGAGGTTCGACGCATGTGCTCCCGCTCCGGCGGTTTTGTGAGCATGTTTGGCACAGCCGACGGAGATCGGGTGCACGAGAGATACCTCGCGGGAGATCCGGCGGCCAGACTGGTCTGGGAGGGCATGATTTACCAGATCGGGAAGATGATCGGGGAGATGGCAGCCGTGCTGCACGGCAACATTGATGCGATCCTGATCACCGGAGGATATATGCGCTTTGCGGATGTCCGCGAGGAGATTGAAAGAATGTGCGGCTGGATTGCTCCGATCAGGGTATATCCCGGGGAGATGGAGCAGGAGGCGATGGCTGTAGCGGTGATGGAGGCGCTGGAGGGCAAGCGACCCATCCGGGAGTACACCGGGCAGCCTGTATGGACGGGGTTCCCGGAACTGGATAGCGAAGGAGAGAAGACGCATGCATGACGATCTTTCACGCTTTGTCCGCGCTCAGGAGTGGGATTATGCCCAGGCGCGCAAGGAGATTCAGGCAGGACGCAAGGAAAGCCATTGGATGTGGTACATCTTCCCGCAACTGCGCGGCCTTGGACACAGCGATATGGCGCAGTATTACGGGATCGAGTCGATGGAGGAGGCAAAGGCCTATCTTGCCCATCCGATACTGGGAGAACGCCTGCGGGAAATCTCGGCGGATCTGTTGGCTCTTCCGGAAGATCTGCAGGATGTAGGTGCTATCTTCGGATTCCCGGATGATCTGAAGCTGTATTCCTCCATGACACTCTTTGCCAGGGCAGCGGAGGAAGGTTCTGTGTTCTATAAGGTGCTGGATGTTTACTTTGGCGGGCAGGAGGATGAGCAAACACTTCAGATGCTTGGATTTAAGTGAAACAAAAGACTGACCCTAGAGAATGAGATTTGTAAATGCGCGATGCTATTGGCAAAATAATAATATCCAGATCAGATCCCGTTCGGCTTATTAGGGAAATAGCATCACATCACGGTTTCTAGAAGAAAGAGATCATTGAAAATTTACAAATTCACCCTCTGTTCAGAAATAGATAGTTGTGGTATATGAATTAATGAAAGGAGGGTGAAATGATGGCAAATGTTTTTGATACAGCAAAATACATTTTAAGGCAGTCTGGCTCCATGTCAACGATGAAGCTTCAGAAACTGTGCTATTACGCTCAAGCATGGTCTCTTGTTTGGGACGAATCTCCTTTATTCGAGGAAGACTTCCAGGCGTGGGCTAACGGGCCGGTATGTCCTGAGCTGTTCTTCAAAACACAGGGGAAGTATTCCGTAAGTGCCAGTGATGAAACTGGTGGAACAGGCGATTTGTCCGACAATCAAAAAGACACCATAGATAAGGTTTTGGAACATTATGGTAGGCACGATGCGCAATGGCTAAGTCAGTTGACACATATGGAGGAGCCTTGGATTAAAGCACGTGTGGGAGTTCCGTCTGGTACTGGATGTAGCAATGTGATTTCAAAGGAAAGCATGGCGATATACTATGGCGGGCTCTAATAGAAAAAAAGAGGTAAAACAAAAAGAAGTCCCCAAGGGAAAAGTTATCGCTCAGGGTGGAGATCCTGAGCGATATTATTCGGAATATCCTGCGTGGATGTTTGCAAATGCTGATCAAGAGATGTGGGCGTTTTCTCAGGATCATATCGGGTCTCTTATTTGGACGGAGATACTTCCAAGGCTTAAAGCTTTAGAAACTCAGACATGGAGCGAGATACTGGTTCGAAATAAGAAGCAGAATCACTCATTGAATCTGAATGAGTTGAACAAGGTGGCACAAGATAGACTTGCTTCAAGATATATAGAAGCCGAGTCGTTGATTTCGTTACGGCTCAACGGTAATCATAGATTGTATGGATATATGACGGGCAGGGTCTTTAATATACTGTGGTATGATGATGATCACGGAGACAATAATACATGTGTATGTAGGTCTCGTTTAAAGCACACATAAAGAAAGCGGCTTCACTGGAAAGTCAATGCTTCCATGAAGCCGTTTTTCTTTGCACTGGCCGAGGAATGTTGGCTCATATGTGCTTATTCTCGAAATCCATACTTTGAACCGCTATTCTATCTCGGGCGGTCTTCAGAGCTGATCAGATAGCGTTTCTGTCACCAAAGTAGATCACGGAGATCATGCCGGGACCGGTATGTGCACCAATCACGGGAGAGAGAAGACGCGGTGTGATGACGGCATCGGGTGCCGCCTGCGAAATAAGGGGCTGCAGGGTCTCCAGGAAGGCCTGGCTGTCGGCATGGCACATATAGACGCTGTGCTCATCCTTGTCGCGGCTTTTGACAAACCTTTCTTCAAGCTCCTTGAGCGCGGCCTTTGCGCCGCGCTTTTTCTCAACAACGGTGAGTTTGCCGTTGGGATCAATGATGAGAATGGGCTTGATCTGCAGCGCGGTGCCGAACACGGCGGAGGTGGCGGAAACACGGCCGCCCCGCATGAGATGCATAAGGTCATTGACGACGAAGACATGGCACACGCGATGGGAGAGCTTCTCAAGCAACGCGGCGTTCTCCTCTGCGCTTAAGCCTTTGTCTCTGTTCTCTACAGCCTTTTCAATAAGCAGGTTAATGCCGCCGGTAGCCGAGAGGGTGTCGACTGGGTACAGATGGGCATCCGGACATTTCTTTTCGAGCTTCTCGCGGGCTGCGAGCGCACTCTCATAGGTGTTGGTCAGACCGGAGGAGAGGGAAAGGTAAATGATATCCTTACCTTCTTCCAGAACGGGACGGAAAGCGCGGACATACTCGTCAGGGGTGATCTGACTGGTGGAAATCATCTTTCCCTTGCGCATGTCCTCGTAGAACCCCTGAATGGTTGCATCGTCCTCATCGCCGGAGAGGGTAAAAGAAGTGCCACCGGAGATACAGGTCATCGGGATGCAGCGGACATCATGGGCATGGGTATACTTTTCGCCGATGTCGGCAGCAGCATCGATAAAGATCACTGTTTCACGCATAAAAGCCTCCATGGAACAGATTGCGGGGATGAAATATTCGCGTATCTTTTGGGGATTCCTGCAAGGTTTGCATAACTTACGCACATTAAGATGGGTTGTGCTCCAGGATGAAGGATAGCCTGATATAGGAGATGAGCATGTCGGACAAAAAGGGCAACGTGTCGAAAATCCGTGGTTTCGCAGTGCTTTTTTCGACACACCCCGGGCTTTGTCCCGGAGAGAAACGCAAGGAATATCTATCATCCCCCTCAGATGTTCCCACAAAAAGATACAACCGGGAACAGAGCAAGGAGGATAACCTCATGGATATACGTGATTATGTGAAGTCCTTTGGTGTCAAGCAGGTACTGAACTACGTGGACAAGGATTTTGAGCGGAATGCCATCAAGGTTTGCGATTGGCTCATTGAGCACGACAAGGGTGGCGGTGTGACGAGTGAGGCAACGCAGGTGCGCAATGTCCTTGCGGACAAAGACAGCAACTGGTATCAGCTCATCCGGAGTGTCTATACGGAGATTGATGACGAGCAGCGCAGACGCCTGTTTGAAAACTTCATCATCAATGCCTGCCTTATCGGCACACCCAAGGGATTTGAAAACAGTGCCAAGTATGACTGCAATGTCCCGTGGGCCATCCTCATGGATCCCACCTCGGGATGTAACCTGCACTGCACGGGCTGCTGGGCCGCGGAGTACGGGAACAAGCTCAACATGACGCTGGAGGAACTGGATTCCATCATCACGCAGGGAGAAGAGCTTGGATGCTATTTCTACATCTATTCGGGCGGGGAACCCCTGGTGCGCAAGAAGGATATCATTACCCTCTGCGAGCGCCATCCGGAAGCTGCCTTCCTCTCCTTTACCAACGGCACCCTCATCGATGAGGCCTTTGCGGATGAGATGCTCCGGGTGAAGAACTTTGTGCCTGCCATCTCCGTGGAAGGGTTTGAAGAGGCGACTGATTTCCGCCGCGGCAAGGGCACCTATGCCGCAGTCATTCGTGCCATGAACATCCTTAAAGAGCGCCGCCTGCTCTTTGGTATCTCCTGCTGCTATACCAGCAAGAATACCGAGGTGATTGGAAGCGAGGCATACTACGATCAGATGATCGAGCTCGGCGCCAAGTTCATGTGGCTGTTCACCTATATGCCGGTCGGACAGGATGCGGTGCCGGAACTTCTGGTGAGCGCCGAGCAGCGGGCGTACATGTACCACTTTGTCCGGGAGATGCGTTCAAAAAAGCCGCTGTTCACCCTGGATTTCTGGAATGACGGCGAGTATGCGGACGGCTGTATTGCAGGCGGAAGGCGGTACCTGCATATCAATGCCAACGGCGATGTGGAGCCCTGTGCCTTCATCCATTATTCGGACTCCAACATCCGCGAGAAAACGCTGCTGGAGGCACTGCAGAGTCCGCTGTTCATGCAGTATCACCGCAATCAACCCTTCAATGAGAACATGCTGCGCCCCTGCCCGCTACTGGATAACCAGGGAAAGCTGGCAGAGATGGTGGATGCGAGCGGTGCGCACTCCTCGGACATGCAGCATCCCGAGGATGCCCATGTCCTGTGTGATAAATGCAAGGATGTAGCCGACTGCTGGCAGGTCAAGAGTCAGGAGCTCTGGGAGGCATCGGGCGGACCGGAAAAGTGGGAGGCCAAGAAGGTGAAGCTCCAGGAGCGCGATGAGAAGATGAAAAAGAAGGTCGTCAAGGCAAGCTGATCGGAAGACCTTCTCTCACAAGCAAGGACGGCCCATTGTGGGGCCGTCCTTGCTTGCGTGGGGAAGTAATCAGAGCGCAAACCATGCGGCGATCTCGTCCATGTGTGCGCTTTGCGATACACCAAAGGGACAACGCCTGTCGCAGTGTCCGCAGTGTCCGCAGTGGATACAGTCCTTCGCGTTCTTTTCGAGGGAGGCATAGTGGTCACAGGCCAGCTGATCTCCCAATTTCGCCAGATCGTAGTATTTGTTGATCAGTGCGATGTCCAACCCTGCGGGACAGGGACTGCAGTGGCCGCAGTAGACACACCGGCCGCCGTTGGCGCCGTCCGTTACCTCCGCGATGCGGGCATAGTCGGTCTGGGCATCGGTGGCCCGGTCGTATCCCAGAAGCAGCTCCACATCCTGCGTATTGCGCATGCCGGGCAGCACGGTGAGAATGCCCGGCCGATCCAGACAGTCGCGGATGCACTGGTAGGGCGAGAGGGCAAAGCCGAAGGGGGAAAGACGCGCGTCCAAAAGCTGACCGCCCGAGAAGGGCTTCATGACAGAGATGCCGATCCCGCTGGATGCACACCGGGTGTAGAGTGCATCGCGCTCCTCGCGTGAGCCGTTGGCATACTCGCCATAGGAGAGATCATAACCGGCATTGACCGAGAACATGAGCATGTCAATCTCGACCTCATCCAGGATGGCGTTGATTACCTCCGGGGTGTGGGAAGAAAGGCCGATGTGACGGACGATGCCCTTTTGGCGCATCTGCTCCAGAAGTTCCAGGATGCCGTGCTTTTTGTAGGTCGCCCAGTCGCTGTGCTCATCCTGGCAATGGATGAAGCCGTAGTCGATGTAGTCGGTGCCAAGCTCTTTGAGCTGAAGCTCGATGGAGCGGCGGACCGTGTTTGCGTCCAGACTCCATCCATAGCTTCCGTGGGTGTAGTCTGCGCCGAAGTGGACCTGATACATCACTTGCTCGCGCTTCCCGGAGAAGGCCTCACGGAAGATGGGAAAGGTCCGCGCGTCACTGGTGGCCAGGTCATAGTAGTTGATGCCGCCCTCCAGGGCGGTGCGCAGGGCGCGTACCCCTTCCTTCTGGCCGGCCTGATAGAGATAGGCGGTGCCCCCTCCGATGACGGAGATCCGGTCGCCGGTTCTGAGGTTATGTCGATATTGCATCTGCTGCCTCCTGAGATATGTGAAGTGCTGATTCTGGAGCCCATTCAGGCTTCCTCTGTGTCCAGCATATAGGTTTTCCCGTCTCTTTGCACCTTCAGGCGCACTCTCTCCCACGCTGCGGGGAGGCGGGGATGAAGCTGCGGTTCTCCGTTTTCCCACGTGAGGCCCAGAAACCCGCGCGTGAGGACCATGTAGGCCCCGCCTGCCGCCGCGGGATGGGTGCCGCCGATATAGACAAGGCCTGCCCACTGTTTCCCTCCGCCGGCAATGTCGGCCTGCGCGGACTTCATAAAGAGCGGATAGGCTGCTTCGGGTCTTCCGATATCGCATGCGCACAGCGCGTACATACAAGCGGAGAGGCTGGAGCCGTGCTCGGTGCGCTTCTCATAGTAGTCGTAGTTCTTCTCCTTGATGCCCCTGTCGTATCCCGGGAGCACCTCCAGCAGGGCGATGACGTCCGCCTGCTTAATCACCTGTGTGTGGCTTGCTACGCCGTAGGCGCCGCCCCAGTACTCCTTGGGGTCAAGAAGGCGGGAACGCACCGTCTCCACGGAGACATCCTCCAGGGCAAGGTATCCGTCAAACTGTGCAATTACCCCGGTTTCAGGATCCGGCGCCTGGACTTTGAGATGGGAGGCGGCCTCCCGGAAAAGCCGGATCTCCTCCTCGGGGATGTCCAGGTACTTGGGGCAGATGTCCGCCGCATACGAGAGCGTCATTCGGGCCATCTCATTGGTGTAGGCATTGTTGTTGACCCGCTCGTGATATTCGTCGGGTCCGATGACGTCAAGCAGGTCATAGGTATCAGAGAGGAGGCGGCGGGTGATGAGGGAGAGATAGAAACGGGCCGCTTCATAGACTACCCGGGCACCGCCCTGCGCAAGCATACCGGTGTCCCCGGTCCAGGCAACGTATTTGCGCAGGCCGTAGACAATGTCCGCGGTGATATGCACCTGTTTGTCGCGGAAAAAGGTGCGCATCGGTCTTCCGGTGAAGACATCGGTCACATTGTAGTCCGAGCAGGCATCCTTTCCGCCCTCCACGCTCTCCCAGGCGTAGAAGGCGCCCTCAAGCCCGTAGGCCTTCGCCTTCTCCAGGGCGCCGGGAAGGGACTGAATGCGGTAGTTCAGACAACTGCGTGCGACCTCGGGAAGACAGGCGAGATAAAAGTCGAGCATGAACATCTCGGTGTCCCAGAAGATCGCGCCCTTGTAGGTCTGTCCGGAGAGCCCGCGCGCGGCGACGGAGAGGTCGGAGGCATGCCTTGGCGCGATGGAGAGAAGATGATAGATCGCGTTTCGCATCGCAAGCTCGGCATCCTTGTCCCCGGAAATCTCCACCTGCGTCTTTTCCCAGAGGGAAGCCCACAGCGCCTTGTGGGATGTGAGAAGGGCATCGAAGGCAGGGCAGGTATTGAGGGCATCCAGGGCACTTTGCGAAGGAAGAGGCGTGTCCTTGCTGGTAAAGACAGAGGAGACAAGGTCAAGCGTGTAGGCTTCCTTGGCAAAAAGGTGCACTGCAGCGCTTCGCATCTCCCCGGAAGATGCGGCGCATACCGGGGGAAAATGCAGGGCGGAGGCGACCTGCTGGCCGTCATCGGTGAGGCCAAGGAGGACGGTGCATTCCCCGCTGTCCTCTGTCTCAAAGGCGGAAAAGTGCGGGCCGTGGATATCCCAGACATCCCGGTCGATGCCCATGTGGACCTTCAGGTCCATCTCGGTATCCGAGCATAGCCAGATTCTCGCGGCGAGTAGGTGCACATCCTGCATATGACAGAAGCGCTGCACACGCAGCGTGAGATGGCCGATGCCTGTGTCAAATACGGTCTCCCGGAGGAAAAAGCCGTGGAGCATATCGAGGGAAAGGGTGTGGCTGACGACCTTGTCCGCGTTTTCCGGAAGGGAGTATCCCTCCAGGGCAAAATAGAGCGGGTTGGGGGCATTGAGCGGTTCCATCCACTCGTTGCCCTTCCTGTGGTGAATGCCGGCGAGATTGACGCAGGGCATGTCCGCCTTTCGGGCTTCGGTGAGGGTGCCGCGGATGCCCATGTATCCGTTGCCGGTGAGAAAGCGGTTCCCGTTGTCGGCAAACGCCTGCTTTTCATAGCCCTCGCGCACCACGGCCATATTCAGCTTAAGTGCATCGGCAATATCCTTGCGCATATTTGAGCCCTCCAATCACTGTGCGTGGGATCAGTCCTGCGAAAGCGCCCTGACGCTCTCCCGCTCGATAAGGGATACAGGGAAGATGCAGGGCGGGGCATAAAGGTTCGATTCGATGGCGTCCACCAGGAGCTCTACGGCCTTCTGTCCGCGCCCGGCCACATCCTGGCGGACCGTGGTGAGCGGGGGACAGTTGATCTGACTGATACTGGTGTCATCAAAGCCGACAACGCTGATATCCTCCGGGATCCTCCGTCCGCTCAGAAGAAGGCCCGTACAAATCTCGGCAGCCAGGATATCCGCGGTGGCAAAGACGGCGGTGAAATCGTGCCGCTTGGCGATTTCGCGCCCAAGACGGATGCCCTCGCTTGCAGAAAACTCGGAGGTGTAGAGAAAGTCCTCCCTGAGCGCAAGTCCGTATTCCGAGAGGGCGCGCGCATACCCCTGGAAGCGTTTCTCTATGACGATGGAGCCGCGCTTTTCCGGGCCGCAGAACAGGATGTTGCGGTGTCCCTTGTCCAGGAGATATTTGGTGGCGATGTAGCCGCCCGTTTCGTCGTCCAATAGGACCTTCAGGCCTCCGGAATCCAGGGAGGGGTCGACCTGCACAAAGGGCTTTCCCATTGCGCTGAGCTCCCGGTAGAAGGTCTCGGGGAAGGTCCCCGTCATGATCAGGCCTTCAATGTTCCAGTTGACAAGGACGGAGGTGAGCTCCTCCGGACTTTCCACGGTGCGCACCATGAGATAGTAGCCGCGTTCTCGCGCACACTGCTCTATCCCCGAGAGCAGCACCGCGTGGAAGGGATCCTGGAAGAATCCGCCGCCGCTTAAGGGGACGAGGGAAGAGATCACGCCGAGAATGCGGGACTGCGCGCCGACCAAAGAGCGGGCGCTCATGTTGGGCACATAGCCCTCCTCCTGGATGATCTCCTGGATTCTCCTGACCGTGTCGGGCGAGACACGAGAAGATTTGTTATGAAGAACGTTGGAGACTGTGGTCGTGGATACACCGGCTTTGCGCGCGATATCCTTGATGGTTGCCATAGCTGCCTCCCTGTGGATTGTCTAGATTGCTACGGGAATTATAGCCGGAGAAACCTCGCAAGTCAAACGTAAAACCTCACCAGATTGACAATGTAAGCGCAATGAACGAATGCTGCCTTGTAGAGTTTACCGGTAAACTCTACAAGGCGCCACCGCTCTCTAGCAGGGATTGCAGGTGCGGGCGCGAATATACGGGGAAAATCACTTCATGGAGGCATAGCGATGGCTGCCATTCGAGTTTTGCTGCTCGCCGATGATCTCTGGCATCCGGCGGAGGTCATTGAGCGGGGACTTTCGGACGTAAGCAAAGAGGAGCTGGACATCGATATCGTGCGCACGGCCAAGGACATTGTGACGGCGGACTTTGTGCGGAAGTATGATGTTCTTGTCAACTGCAAGGGGGATGCGGTTAATGCATCCAACAGCGCGCCCTGGTTTGAGGAGGGCGTCACGGAGTTTGGTCCTCGCGCCTTCCGGGAATACGTGGAGGCTGGTGGCGGACTGGTGGTCATCCACTCGGGGCTTACCGTGCATGTTCCGGAGTATGTGGACCTGGTGGGCGGGGAATTCATCACCCATCCGCCGCGCGAAGAGGTACACTACCACCTGACTGCCCCGCATCCCATCGCGGAGGGCGTGGAGGATTTCACCGAGCGCGACGAACCCTATCAGATTGCCGTGACTGCGTCGGATGCTCGGGTCTTCATGGAGCGGACGTCCGCACATGGTGGGACATGCATTGCCGGATACACGCGGGAGGTGGGGAAGGGCAGGATTGCCGTTCTCACCCCGGGACATACCCTTGTGGTGTGGCAAAACCCGCAGTTCAGAAGGCTATTTACGCAGTCGATCCGGTGGGCCATGGCAAAGTGAATAAAACTTCTCTCAGATGTTCTTTTGGTGTTTTTCGGCGTCCTGTGTGCACAGGAGGCCTTTTTCATGTGGAGAAAGTCCGGAAAACCGGCCTGATACCCCATGTAACGCCATGTACTCTGCAAGCGCGGAGATTGACAAGGATGTGCGCAAAATGCATAATAATACCTGCATAATGAATAATTATGCATAAAATATGCATAAAGATGCATATTGGGGAGCTGAACATGCATAAGGTATTTATCGATGGCGCGGCCGGGACGACCGGGCTGCGCATTCATGAGCGGCTAAACAGCAGAGAGGACCTGACGGTCATCACGCTGCCTGAGGACAAGCGCAAGGACCCGCAGGCGATTTGCGAGGCTCTGAATGCGGCGGATATTGCGTTTCTCTGCCTCCCGGATGCAGCGGCGAGGGAAGCGGTGGCGATGGTGGAAAATCCCGAGACGGTGATTCTGGATACCTCCACAGCCCACCGCACGCTGCCGGATTGGGCGTACGGCTTTCCGGAACTGTCCTCGGAGCATCGCGCCGCAATTTCACGCGGAAAGCGCATCGCAGTGCCGGGGTGCCATGCCAGCGGCTATATCGCCCTGGTGCGTCCGCTGGTGGATGCGCTTCTCCTCCGGAAGGACGTGGTGCCGGCCTGCTTTTCACTGACCGGGTACTCCGGCGGCGGGAAAAAGATGATTGCCCAGTACGAGGATGACAATCGCAGTCCGCTCTTTTCGGCGCCCCGGCAGTACGGGCTGACACAGGGGCACAAGCATCTGCCGGAGATGGTCAAGGAGAGCGGCGTATCTGCGCCTCCGGTATTCTGTCCCGTGGTCGGGGATTTCTACAGCGGGATGGAGGTCACCGTGACGGTGCGCAGGGAGGACCTGACACCGCAAGCTTCGCTGGATGTCATCCGTGCGGTGTACGCCGAAAAGTACACAGGCCCCATCGTACAGTATGTGGAAGGGGCGGATGAGGAGGGCTTCCTTTCGGCGTCAGCCCTCTCCGGCGTAGACAGGATGGAGATCAGTGCCTTTGGAACCGATGAGCGCATCCTGCTCGTCGCGCGCTACGACAATCTCGGCAAGGGCGCGAGCGGCGCCGCGATCCAGTGCATGAATCTTTCCCTGGGCGTGGAGGAAACGACGGGACTTTCCCTGTAAGGAGACAGTATGGCAAACGGAAATATCACATTCATTGAGGGCGGTGTCTGTGCCGCAAAGGGCTTTCGGGCCAACGGCATACACTGCGGTATCCGCAAAAATCACGACAAGCGGGATCTCTCCCTGATTGTCTCGGATGTGCCCTGTACGGCAGCGGCGGTCTATACGACCAATCTGGTGAAGGGTGCACCGATCCTTCTGGATCAGGCGCATCTGCAAAACGGCAGGGCCCAGGCGGTGATCTGCAACAGCGGGATCGCCAACACCTGCAACACGGACGGCCTGGAAAAGGCCGAGGCCATGGCCGAGCTTTGCGCCGCAGCCACCGGCATTGCCAAGGAGGACGTTGTGGTCGCCTCCACCGGGGTTATCGGGCAGCCGCTTCCCATAGCGCCGATCGCTGAGGGAATGGAGGCGCTCTATGCCGGTCTGGAATACGGGAATGCCGCCTCGCTTCGCGCCGAGGAGGGCATCATGACCACCGACACTCGGCCCAAGATGGTGGCTGTATCCTTTACGCTGGGCGGAAAGACCTGTCATCTGGGCGGCATCGCCAAGGGCAGCGGCATGATTCATCCCAATATGGCCACCATGCTCGTCTTTCTCACGACGGATGTTGCTATTTCCGCGGACCTTCTCAAACGGGCCCTGCGCGAGGATGTGCAGCACACCTTCAACATGACGAGTGTGGACGGGGATACCTCCACCAACGATACCTGCTGCATTCTGGCGAGCGGGCTTTCGGGGAATGCGGAGATCATGCAG
>JAFUZB010000422.1 GCA_017476845.1 Clostridia bacterium | reverse complement strand
TAGACTCGAGGGCATCTGCACAGCTCTCCCCTTCGTCGAGGGTCTTCTTGATCCCCCGCACGCTCTCTGCCGCCACGGGATCGGAGAGCACGTTCGCCGTCATATCCAATGCTTCTTCCATCGGGAAGCCGCTGTTGAGCATCATGGAAAGCACGGATGCCACACGGCTGGCGGTGAGTTCCTTGTTGAGACGCGCAATCGCCGGAATCTTCTGAATCAGATCCAGGACCGTGCTTCTGTACTTGGTTTTCATCAGGATCAGGCCCACAATCACGGCAAGCACGACCAGGACCACCAGCACCAGGACAATCCAGCCCACACTGGTACCGATCCGCATCATAAGGGAACCGGACTCACTCATGCCCACACCCATGGATCCGAGCACACGCTGGAAAACAGGGAGTACGCGCCACAGAAGAATCAGCACGATCACCACCAGCATGGCGCCCAGCACCAGCGGATAGGTCACGGCGGAGGATACGGCAGTGCGCATCCTGTCCTCGCGGTCATAATAGTTTTCCAGGCCGCGCATCACCTTTTCCAGTTGACCGGAGCGCTCGCCGATGGCAACCATCTCAACGAGATACTTGGGCCAGCGCTCGTCCTCCTTGAGTGCATCGTAGAGACTGCCCGTCTCCGTGACGCCCTGAGATACGCGCTGGTAGAGATCCGCGCTGTCGGAGTGGTTCCCCGAACCCGCCAGTGTTTCCATGCCATCATACAGCGGCAGCCCCGCTTCCAGAATCAGTGCCACCTGACCGCAGAAATTGCTCAGTTCAGCGGCGGAAAGCCCCTGTGTTTTCTTTGCCATTCTTGTTTCCTCCTCTATACCCATATGCAAAACGCATCTCAGTAAAACCGCTCTACGGAATATTCCTTGACCTTGGATATGCCGTTCACCGCGGCTGTCGGGTCAAAAAAGTAGGACTTTCCACCAAAGTCAGTCTCCACCCACGCATGGTAATTTTTATCCGCATAACCAATCATCAATCTGGCAGGTATGCCCTGGGTACGCATCATACTGATGCAGATCGCCGATAGGTCCTGACATACGCCCATGCGCTTGCTGTAGCAGGTGTCAATATCCGGAAGCACACCGGCTTTGATGTTGACGGCCTTGAGAAAGTCATAGACAAAGTTCTTGCTCATGTAGGCACAGATCGCGTCATAGGCTTCCTTCTGCGACATGTTCTTGCATAGCTCCTCTGCTACCAGCACCGGATCGGTCTCAGGAGTGTAATTCACATACTGATTCGGATAATAGTAGCAGATGTCCTGACTGGACAGCGTGACATTGATCGTGATTTTACCTGCGGCAGAATATTTCTTGCCCGAAACATTCTCGTACAAAGCGATCGTATATTTGCCATCGCCGTACTGCAGCGGGAAGATCTCATATTTGGCGTCCGAATTGAGATCATACGTCAGCTGGTTGTCACCCTTGGTTACACGAAGCTTCATTTTGTGTTTGTTCTTGCTCTGTAACCCTGCATGGAAGTAACCCTCGGAGATACTCGTCACATCAATCTGGAGCTTTCCATCCTTCTTGACGTTCTTTCCGGGTTCTGTCGGCCACTTCGCCTCAGCGCTTGCGCTCCCGGCCAGGAAAAAGGCCAGCAGGAACAGGCAGGCAAGGGCGAAGAACCCCTTATGGGACTGTCGCACAGTCTTTCCCCCTTTAATCCAACATAGCCTGCAGTGTGCTCATCTCCGCTTCGGCCTTGGAAAGCAGCGCAGTGTAATCTGTCTGCGTGCCGGCGCGCAGAAGCTCGGTCATCTCCAGTACGGGATCGAGGACCGGAGTCAGCGCAAGGTTGGCCAGGACGCCCTTAAGCGCATGGGCATGCTCAAAGCCGGTCTTCAGGTCTCCCGCTTCAATCGCTTCCCTGAGCTGGGCAAGCCGGGTATCCCCCTTCAGCTTCCCCACCATTTTCAGATAGAAGGCCTCATTGTTCAGACAGCGCTGCAGTCCTTCATCAATATTAGCACCCCAGGTGCGCAGATTCTCGATGGTTAACATAGCTCGTCTCCTCCGTTCTCGATTTGACCGATTATACTTTACAAGTGATTCGCTTGGCAAGGCGTAGTAGTGTGACAGTGTGCAATTCGCTTTACACCTGCAGCTCCTCTCTGTCCGTCTCCTCATCCTCCTCGG
>JAFUZB010000421.1 GCA_017476845.1 Clostridia bacterium | reverse complement strand
GGACGACCGAAAGGAAGCAAAAACAAGCCTAAATCATAACCTGGTGTTAGATTGCCGATATCATACCTATCGGGATCCATATGGCTGAAATGGAAATTGTAATATTTCCCATTTTTAGTCCGTATCACTGGATATTAACGTTTATAATAAATCACGCGTGTTTCCTGCATCAGCATCTTTGCTTCTGCAACGATTTCTTCGATCTTTTGAGCAACATCACCGGTATAGAAAATCTCATCGCATTCCTCACACTTATAACATGGAATGTCGCGAATAACCAGCAATCCAAATCCCAGTTCGATCGCTTCGGAAGTTACACTTGCAAAAGCTGGCTTTCCACACTTCATACATTTCATTGGTTTTCCTCCTTCCGAGTCTTCCAGTCTGAATTCCACTTTTCGGGGCTGGGCGGATAGGCAGTGATTAGGAATATCATTTCATCATCAATGCTTGCTACAACGTGCAGCACCCGCTCGCCAGAATATCCAAGAATCAAACAGCTTGGGACTGGCCAATCCTCTAGATACTGTTCAATGATTTCACCAGTTTTGAAGACGTATTGAATATCCTCAATGCTAATTCCGCGTTGTGAAAAGCGTTTTCGACTATGCTGTGTTAAAATCATAGACTCTGGTTTGTTCAACTGCTGAAAGTGTTCGATGGAATACATCTGATCCTCCATAACGAAAAAGATCGAACCTTTCGGTTCGATCTAAGTGGTCGCAACAGGACTCGAACCTGTGACCCCATCGATGTGAACGATGTGCTCTCCGCACGTGCTACCTTCGTGCCAAGCTCACATGTACCATCAAGAATCGAACCAAACGCAAGCAATATCAGGGCTTCCAGCCCCTGAAACCCGTATTCATTTGAACCCGGTTTCACCGGTCTTTTTTTATGTTTTGAATACGGGTTTCACCATGGTTTCAGGGATGTGAAACCCCTTTGAAACCCGTATTCATAAATGGCAAGACAAACAAATCATAATACGCAATTAACAAAAACAATTTCTCAAAACTCAAATTCAATTTGACCTAACATGCTTTTTGTGGTACAATAATCCTGTTGTGGTATGCATTACCAAGGAGGTTGATCAAAGATGGCTATGGACTACCGCAAATTGTGGAAGCTGCTCATTGATCGCAACATGTATAAAAAAGACTTGCGCGAGATAGCAGGAATTTCAACAAATGCCATGGCAAAGATGTCTAAGGGTGGAGATGTTTCGACGCAGGTGCTAAGAAACATATGCAAGGCACTTGATTGTGACTTAAATGACATCGTGGACATTGTACCTGATGAAGCTGAGTTGAAAACGAAATGAACTGTTTATTGAGGAAGGGGGTGCCGTCAAATGTGGTGCAAATCATGCAATTTTGAAACTACCATGGATCAGTGCCCGGTTTGCGGCACTAAGACAGTTGAGGATATTCCAGTAGAAATCTATTGGTGCTCAACATGTCACATCCCGATCATCCAAGAAACGAATCAGGTAGACAAGGGGCACTGCCCCATCTGTAAATCATCCACAAAATATCTATCTACAGATATAAGACCGGTCTTTCCAGAGGAAAGACTGCTTCTTGAGATTTTGCTTGACAAAAAGCCAAATTCCCTCATTGGCTCATCTGTATGGGCAGAGAATAATCGATACTATATAGACGGGAAATCTTTATCTCTTCCCATGACGTTGTTCCAGAATGCTGATACAGATAGGATCGTTTCTCTATTGGATGCGAACAAATCAAATAATAATTATTTGACTTTTGATGAGAATATTGCTTTGTTCTGCAAGGCCAATCAAACAAGACTGAATTACCTCAAGGATGAGGCTTTCAACTTTGTAAAGAAGGCAAGCCAAAAGTTCGATGAGGAAAGCATTGTGATTTCTTTTTCCGGCGGTAAAGACTCAACCGCAACAGCTCATGTCGTTACAACCGCATTAAGCAATCCTTCGATAGTACATATCTTTGGCGACACTACGTTAGAATTTCCAACAACGATAGAATATGCGAAGCGCTACCGAGAAGAACATCCGCAAGCGATTTTCATGACTGCAAAGAATGAAGATCAGGTCTTCAGCGAAGTATGTGAGGATATTGGCCCACCTGCACGAATGATGCGTTGGTGTTGTTCAATGTTTAAGACTGGCCCCATAACGAGAATAATCAATGGTCTTTATGGAAATCAACAGATTTTAACTTTCTATGGAATTAGAAAATCTGAATCTGTTAGCAGAAGCAAATATAATCGAATTGAGGATGATGCTGAATCGGTAAAGATTCAGCAGCAAACGGTCGCTTCTCCCATCTTCTTTTGGAAGGATATTGATATTTGGCTCTATCTCTTAAGTGAAGGTGTAGATTTTAATGAGGCATATCGTCTCGGTTATGATCGTGTAGGATGTTGGTGCTGCCCGAACAATAATCAACGTGCTCAATTCTTATCTCGCATATATATGCCAGAGGAATCCAAGCGCTGGCGTAACTTCCTTATTCGCTTTGCAAAGGATATCGGAAAGCCAGATGCAGAGCAATATGTCGATTCTGGCAAATGGAAAGCGCGTCAAGGCGGGAATGGGCTCAAATCGGCAAACGATGTAAAAATCAAATTCACCAATTGTACTGCTGAGGATCATGCAAAAATCTACCGACTCGTGCGTCCTTTCGATGATGAACTTGTTGGTATGTTTGTTCCCTTTGGACGAATTGCTCCAGAACTGGGAAGAAAGCTACTTCACGAAGTGGTTATACTTGATATGCGTAGCCGAGTGCCAATTATCTCATTGCAGCCATTTTCCCAGGATGGATATGAGCATGCAGTTAAGATCAAAACGATGAATGTTGCCGATCACGATGATTTGCAACGACAGATCGCGTATCAAATTCGCAAATTCAATGCTTGTAGAAAATGCTTGAAATGCGAATCGCTTTGTAAGGCGGGTGCGATATCTGTGTCCAGAGATGGTTATTTCATTGATCCGTCGAAGTGTATCCATTGCAAAATGTGTGTTACGGCCAAATATCTTGATGGTGGATGCACTATGGATAAATACTTAAGAACGAAGTAAAGGAGTGGTTCAAGCAATGAAGTTTAGAGCACATGACACCTTCTTCATTAGGAAGGGCTGGCTTAATAAAGGCTTGAGCCAGGTAAACAAGAACGGGAGTGTTTTTATTTCCAAGGATGAAAATCCCATGGACGTGTTCGGGATTGGTAGCAATATGGTTAAATCACTGCGGTATTGGTTGCAGGCGACTTGTCTTACTAAGGAACCATCAAAAGGCAAGCGGACGCAATCTTTGACAGAGTTTGGAAAATGCATATTAGAAAATGATCCCTACATTGAGGAGATCGGTACATTGCTCCTCATTCATTATATGCTTGCTAAAAACGAAGATGATGCAACAGCATGGTACTTCTTCTTTAACAAATTTGGCATGATTGAATTTGATAAGGACGATTTCGTTAGAGAAGTCACATCTTATATTCAGATGACCTTTCCAGATGAAAGCGTTGCTCCTCGCTCTCTGGAAGATGATTTTTCCTGTATCATCAACACATATGTGCCCAGATATAAGAGCAATCCAAGCAAAGTGAATGCAGAGAACAATATTGATTGTCCTTTGGGTGAAATTGGGCTTGTTGATATTCTTGACAAAAAGAACAAACGCTATAAAAAGACTATACCCTCAAAAGAAATTCTTCATCCTTGGATTGTTATGGCGATCATTTCCGATCAATTACACGAAAGGACTATGGAAATCCCACTAAACGAGCTTCTCACCGCGCCTAATCATATCGGGAAAATATTTAACCTTGATACGATAACTATGTTGGATGTTCTCTATGCAACTGAAAAGCTTGGTTACATCCACATCAACCGCACAGCAGGCTTGGATGTAATTACTGTACATGATGTTCCGGATTTTTCGGAATGCATAAGACGGTATTATCAAGCCATTAATTCTTAAGTTTATGAGGTGTTAGCATGAGTCAGATGATTTCGGTCGCTTCAGGATTCCAGTATTCTGTTAATATTGGATTTGACCTGAACAATGATGAAAAGTTGAAAAACTTTATACCGACCAAATCTGCTCTCCAGCTTTTAAAGGACATTTTGCAGAGTACCCTTCCGCAATCAAATGAACGCGCAAGGATCCTTATTGGTGCATACGGAAAGGGAAAATCCCATATCGTCCTGACAATACTGTCTATGCTGATGAAGCGAGATAGGGATCTATTTCGGATACTTATGTCAAAAATTTCTGAGGATTCTGAGCTTCTCCACCTTATCAACAATTATTATGAGAGCGACGGCAAAATATTGCCCGTCGTTATCACTGGTAGTAACACGAGCTTGACTCAAGCGTTTCTACTTGCATTGCAGCGTACATTGTCACAGACCGGATTATCCGATGTCATGCCAGAAACAAATTACAAGGCGGCAGTTGCAACAATCAGAAGATGGCAAGATGAGTATCCAGCGACATTTGAACAACTTAAGGAAAAGATTGGACAATCTATTGAGAAGTTTGTTTCAGCTTTGGAGGACTACGATAATAAAGCATATGACCTTTTTGAGCGTGTATATCCTGCTCTTACCTCCGGAAGTCTCTTTAACCCATTCTTGGGATTCGATGTTATTGACCTTTATGAAAGTGCAGCAAAAGGACTAAAAAGTAAGGGCTATTCAGGAATATATGTGGTCTATGATGAATTTAGCAAATATTTAGAAGC
>JAFUZB010000034.1 GCA_017476845.1 Clostridia bacterium | reverse complement strand
GGTAGATTTCTGATTCATGCAAAGAGAGACCGTCCCAGTACAATCTGGGACGGTCTCTCTTTGCATAGGCGGCACGGGAGGATCGAAGAAAACAGTGCTCTTGCATTCCATCAAGAGGCTGATGCCTCCAGGCCCAAAGGAGACCCGAATGCCTACGGCTCCGGGGCTTGCGATATTCTTTACGCCTCAAGTCGCCTCCTTTACCAGCTCATAGAGATACGAACCTTCGTCGAACTTTCGCTCACCGACGCACTTCATTCCCAGGTGAATATACTTGTCGCGCTTGAGGAAGGCATCCGTCTCCAGGACAACCGGAACCTTTCTCTTCTCCCCTTCATCAAAGGCAATCTGCAGTACCTTTCGCATATAACCCTGTCCCTGAAACGGTTTGGTGACAGCTACCATACCGACAACAATGCAGGGCTTTTTCTCTTTCTTCAGCTTGTCCTCATACGACATCCCGGAGGCAGAAGCTTTCTTCATAAAGCGAATTGTCCCCCGAAAACCAAGATGCTTGATCAGAGAGGTGAGCATGATCCATCCCGCCCCGAGCGGAACCTTGTCCTCGGAGAAGCGAAACGCGATATAGGCCTCATGCCGCTCACTTGAGCTGTATAGTCTCCCCGCCTTGAGCGAGGCGCGTGTATAGTCGCAGATGTAATCGCGTACGGCATCCCTATCCGGGTAATAGGCCAACATGCCCTTCTCGTTTTCGGCATAGGTAAAGTCGGCAAACGCCTCCCCAATCGCTCTAATCTCTTCCTCTGTCAGGGTGTTTACCTTGATCATGTCCCGCTTCTCCTCTTCCTTTACATTGGGTATCCTTGGAAGCTTATGCCTTCATGAGGTCAACCATCATCTTCCAGCCCTCTTTGGCTTCCTTGCACACAGGAAACACCGGATAGCAATGGAACATGCCTTCGCCGACAATCATCCGATATTTCACATCATATTGCTTCATCTTCTGCTCAAAGGTGGGCGCGCAGGCATACAGCGTTTCATCGCTGCCGTAGATGAAGGTGACAGGCGGACAGCCGGTGAAGTTTCCTCTCTGGAGCCAGATCATGTACTCCGGGACACTGTTGTCCCCGTGCCGCATGATCTCCACCGCCGTCTTCATGTACTGCGCAGGAATGACGACATCCTTCTTGTCCAATTCGAGCATCCGCTGCCATTCCTCATCAGAATCCACACAGGTGCCCGGAGAAAGTGCCATGATGGCCCCGGGCATCGGTGTATCCCGGTGTCCGTCGTTAATGTAGGGCACCATACCAAGCGCAAGGTTTCCGCCTGACGAAGTCCCCAGCGCTGTGATATTCCCGTTTTCGTAATCCCGGAGCATGAGCTTGTAGGTTTCATGCACCATTTCATACGCCTTGGTGAGCGGATAATCCGTGCACAGCGGATAATACGGGATGAAAAGATCCTGTCCCGTCTGCTTTGCAAATCGCAGGCATTTCTTCACGGCATCCGGTCTCGGCGCACTAATCATGCCACCGCCGATGAGAAAAAGTGTCGCGTGTATCGATGCTTGCTTGTGTATCATCTTTACCACCGGAAAACCCATCACCTGGGTTGTACTGATGATGAGTTCCGGATCGCTCAGGGAGGGGATACGGTTCTTTGCATTCTGCTTTCTCCGGTCCTCCAGCAGCTCCTCCGTGCTTTTCCCAACCCAGCTTTTTTTCATCCCGGTGGCCTTCACCAGCGTCTTCAGAACCTCGTAGGTGACGGACATGTTCGACCTCCGTGTATTGCGCTCTGTTAGATATGACTAATCTTTATCTTCAAGTAAAGCCCATGGCGCGGCCCTTTGCCTGCTGCCGCACCATGGGCAGGGATTGTCAGTCAGCATAGGCATTATAGCACATCTCAGCCCCTTTCAGGAAAGCTTCCATGAAGCAGCGCAGCCGCGCATAAACGTTCCGGATGCCTTTCACGTCTATCTCCACATGCGACATTCCAACAATCTATGGGCTCTTGGCTTTGTAATAGAATTTTCCTATAGCTCGTCATGAGAAAAAGATATTGGACAGTCCATTTCCCTCCTGATACGCTTTGCCTGTCCGGTCCATACCGGACACACTTGATTGTATTGACGGAGGTTCATTATGTCACGAGATCTGGAAAGCGTCTGTATTCACGGCAGTGAAACACCTGCCTACCGCGATGATGTCCGCGCCATCTCCTTTCCCATCTATCAGACAGCCAGTTTTTCTCATGACCTGGTCGGGTATAACCAGTTTAATTACACACGGCAGGACAATCCCACGCGGCTTCACCTCGAGGAGACTGTCGCTGCCCTGGAACACGGCGTAGATGCTGTCGCCTTCACATCCGGCATGGCGGCCATCAGCGCCGTATTTGAGTTGTTCCAATCCGGTGACCATATCGTCAGCTGCGACGACCTCTACGGCGGCGTGACGCGCCATCTGAATTCCATTAACCGCAAGAACGGTCTGGAGGTCACCTTTGTCGATGCGACCGTCCCGGAAAACGTGGAGAAGGCCATTCAGCCCAACACCCGGGCACTCTACGTCGAAACCCCAAGCAATCCCATGATGCATATCATCGACCTCATCGCCCTCGCATCCATCGCTAAGGCGCATGGGCTGCTTCTCATTGTCGATAACACCTTTATGTCCCCTGTCTTCCAGCAGCCCCTGGACCTTGGCGCCGATATTGTTGTGCACAGCGGCTCCAAGTTTCTCTCCGGTCACAATGACACCATCAGCGGGTTTGCCATCGCCAAGGACCGGGAGATCGCAGACAAAATCCGTCTCATCGCAAAGACCACCGGAGGCACCCTCGCGCCCTTTGACTCCTGGCTTGTCATGCGAGGTCTCAAGACTCTGTGCGTTCGCATGGAGCGCCAGCAGGCAAACGCGATAGCCATCGCGGATGCCTTGCAGCATATGCCGCACGTGACCGAGGTCCTCTACCCCGGTCTACCCGGGCATCCCGGCCATGAGGTACAAAAGCGCCAGGCCACCGGCTTTGGCTCCATGATCTCCTTCCGCGTGGACAGTAAAGCTCGGGCCTATCATGTACTCCAGCATGTCAGCCTCATCATCTTCGCCGAAAGCCTTGGCGGCACCGAGAGCCTGATCACCTATCCCCTCACGCAGACCCATCCTGATGTTCCTGAAAGCATGCGTCAGCAGCTTGGCATCGATGAGACCCTGCTTCGACTCTCTGTGGGACTGGAGAGCGTAAGGGACCTGCTCGAGGATCTTGGAAAGGTACTGGAGGAAGAGATATGACCAACTTTGATTACGTGATTGACCGCCACATGACGGCCTGTCTCAAGCATGAATTTGCCACCGAGCGCGGACTTCCTGACAACCTTCTCCCCCTGTGGGTCGCGGACATGGACTTTGCCGCGCCGCCCTGTGTGGTCGAGGCCCTCCACGGCCGCGTCAGCCATGGCATCTTCGGCTATACCGATGTCAAACCCGATTATGTCGAGGCCTGTGCCGGCTGGTTTGACCGTCACTTTGGCTGGAAACCCGAAGGGGAATGGCTCATTACCACCCCCGGTGTAGTCTTTGCCCTGGGCATGGCCGTGCGTGCCTACACCGAGCCTGGGGATGCTGTCCTGCTCACCTCTCCCGTCTACTATCCTTTCTATGAGGTGATCCGCGATAATGACCGCAGGATCGTCGATTGCCCGCTACGGGAGGTGGACGGCCGCTATGAGCTGGACCTGCAATGTTTTGAAGAGACGATCCAGCGCGAAAAGCCCCGTCTCTTCCTCTTGTGCAGTCCCCATAACCCGGTCGGGCGTGTGTGGACAAAGGAAGAGCTGCGCGCCATCGGGGACATCTGTCTTCGCCACGGGGTGATCATCGCCTCCGACGAAATCCACTGCGATTTCACCTTCCCCGGCCATCCGCATACCCCGCTTCTCAAAGCCTGCCCGGAATGCGCCGACACGGCGTTCATTGCGACCGCCCCCTCAAAGACCTTCAACATTGCGGGACTGCAGATCTCCAATATCTGGATCCCCAATGCGGGGCTGCGGGAGCGTTTCCGCAAGCAGGTAAGCAGCGCGGGCTACTCCCAGCCCAACACCCTTGGCCTTATAGCCGCGCAGGCCGCCTACGCCTATGGTGACCAGTGGCACCGGGAGAACTGGGCCTATCTGCAGGATAACCTCGCCTTCTTCCGGGATATCCTGGCTACCCGTCTCCCCGAGTTGCGCCTCATTGAGCCGGAGGGCACCTATTTCGCCTGGGTGGATTTCAGCGGTCTAGGCCTGAGTGCCAAGGAAGTCACCGACTTTGTCATCCATAAGGCACGTCTCTGGCTGGACAGCGGAAGTGTCTTCGGCGAAGCCTTCGGCCAATACCAGCGCTTCGTCCTCGCCTCCCCGCGCCAGGTGCTGGCCCAGGCCCTGCTGCAGCTGGAATACGCGATCAAGCAGATCTCGGGCGAGGAGGCTTGAGGTTATAGCCATATGCTATAGCAGATAGCCAAACTATCTATTAGACAGAAGACCCATACCATGATAAGCTTGAGACACTCCCGGGAAACAAGGCCAAAGGCCACACCGGAGGATCACTTCGGAAAGGAGACCGCACCATGAAAAAGGTTCAGCAGAACATGTCCATGTGTAACGTGTGTATGTGTATGCACGTCTGTTTGCCGTGCGGTCTGCCATGTTACCCGTGAAAGTATCGGAGCATGTAAAGGCAGTCCGCTTGGACTGCCTTTTTTGTGCAGAGAAAGGAGACCAGGGAAATGTTTTATCATTCCGGCAGTGCTTCAGATCGAATGTGTAGCGCCTTGTGAATGAGCATGAGAGGAGCATCCTGATGGAGATTTATCGTGTTACCGAATCCTCCCCCAGATGGCAGAAGATCGCCTATGACTATGTCCGCGTCGACGCCTTCAGCGTAGGTCAGGGCATCCCGGTAGAGCGGGAATTTGAAGGCGATCTGTCATTGGATGAAGTTCCCGCGGTGATCCTGATTGAAGATCACAAACCCGTGGCCGGACTTCGGATTGCCTACCACGAAGGCGGCATCGCACAGATCCAGCGCGTGGCCACCGTCCGTGAAAAGCAGCGCGGCGGCTACGGATCCATCCTCATTCGTGAGGCGGAAAAATGGATCAAGGAAAATGGCGTCCGCCATGTACTCATCACCAGCCAGGACCGCTCCGTCGGTTTCTACGAAGCCAATGGCTATACCATCCTCCCCCAGAGCGATTATGACGCTTACTTCCCCGAGGAAGCCGCGCGGCGAAAAGCGCGGGAGGAGGAGCGCAAAAAGCACCCTGAAGCCTTTCCCAATCTGGGTTTTTCCATCCTCCTGGTCGAAAAGTTCCTGGATTGATGAACTGATTACGCTTATGAAAAGGAGCATTGTTATGACAACCATCAAGCGCATCGTATCTCTGGTACTTACCCTTTCCCTTCTCCTTGGCCTCGTTGCCATCGCACAGGCGGATGCCGCCACCAAGAGCATTTCCGTTGCCATTCCTTCCGATCCTTCCTTCACCGTGGACGCCATCGGCGATTCCAACGGCCTCACCACCAGCCTCATCCGTGAGGGCCTGACCCGTCAGGGCCAGGGCGGCACCCTGACCCTCGGTTTGGCCGAGAGCTATGAGCACAACGAAGACTACACCGAGTGGACCTTCCATCTGCGCGACAGCGCCTATCAGGATGGCACCCCGGTCATCGCGGACGATTTCGTCTGGGCCATCGGCGCACAGCTGGACGGCACCGTTGAGGTCAGCTACCCCGATTTCCTCTTTGAAATCAAGAATGCGCGCGGTATCGTGAGAGGCACCGCCACTGTCGATGACCTTGGCGTCAAAGCCATTGATGACAAGACCGTCGTCTTTGAGATGGAATATCCCGTCACCTACTTCCCGCAGCTTATTACCCACCCCATGCACTTTGGTTACAGCCGCGCAAGCGCTGAAAAGATCGGCTTCGCCGAGATCGGTCTGGAAGCGGACGCGTTCATCTCCAATGGTCCGTACTACCTGGAGAGCTGGGTGCACGACGATAAGCTCGTCTTCAAGAAGAACCCCTACTACTGGAATGCCGAGAACGTGGCTATCGACGAGATCATCGTGTATGTGATCCCCGATGAGAGCACCCGCGTTAACCTCTTCCTCAACGGCGAGCTGGATCTGGTCGACTTCGATGCCTCCCGTCTCTCCGCCATCACTGCAGCCGGCTTTGAGCCCCTCACCTACAATAACGGCCGCACCACCTACGTCTCCTTCAACCTTCAGAGCGTGGGCGTGAAGAACCAGAAGATCCGTCAGGCCCTCTCCGCTGCCATTGACCGCGAAGCCCTGGTGGCCGGTGTTGTGAAGAACGGCTCCACCCCCGCAGACGGCTTCGTGCCCGTTGGCCTGGCCGGTGATGACACCCGCACCTTCCGCGATATCGTCGGCACCACGCTCAACTATCCCTACGATGAAGCCCGTGCCAAGGAGCTCTTCCAGGAAGGCCTTGCCGAGGAAGGCATCTCCGCCTCCGATATCACTGTGAACTTCCTCACCTCCAACGCCACTGAGAATGCCACCGTCTCCGCCGCGATTCAGCAGATCTGGCAGGACACCTTCGGCATCACCGTGAACGTAGACGTGCTTGACAGTGCCTCCTATCGCACCAAGCGCACCAACTATGAGTATGATGCCTGCTTCCTCTCCTGGGGTGCTGACTGGAACGATGCCACCAACTTCCTCTCCGGCTATGAGCAGACAGAGGATCACAATCCTTCCCAGTACTACAGCGAAGCCTTCAACGAGGCCTATCTGCGCGGCGTGTATAACACCGATGTTACCGCCCGCGTGACCGATCTTGGCGAGTCCGAGGCAATCCTCCTTGAGGATGCTGCCATTATCCCGCTGTACTACACCTCTCAGTACTATGCGACCTCTTCCCGCCTGGTGGGCACGGAGCGCCGCGCCGTCATCCCCTATCTTGATTTCTACTTCGCAGACGTCAAGTAAGATCTGCAAACCCTCATCAGACAGGAGACAGGGCATAGCAATATGCTCTGTCTCCTGATATGCGGGGTGCAGTCAAGTTGAAAAAGTACTTACTCGGCCGTGTTGTCGTAGCGCTTGTCACCGTTTTTATCGTCATCACGCTCACCTTTGTGCTCATGCATCTGATTCCCGGTACGCCCTTTAATACCGGCAATACCAATATGGATCCGGATGCACTGGCCCAGCTGGAAGCCAATTACGGGCTGGATAAACCGATCTTTGAACAGTATCTGATCTATCTGAATAATCTCCTGCACGGGAATTTCGGAACTTCCATCACCTATACCAACCGAAGCGTCACCGAGATTATTCTGCGCTCCTTCCCCGTCTCCCTGGACCTGGGGCTGCGTGCCATGATCTTTGGCATTATCGCAGGCCTGCTCCTGGGGATTGAGGCCGCGCTGCATCACAACAAGTTCATTGACCGATTCTCCACTGTTGTAGCGATCGTGGGCATTTCCGTGCCCTCCTTTGTCCTGGGCACCCTCCTGCAGCTCGTACTGGGACTGTGGTTTTCCGGATGGGTGAAGACAGTCTTTCATACCGATTTTCAGCTCTTCCCCATCGCCAGGTGGGAAAGCTTCCGCTACACCATCCTGCCAAGCTTTGTCCTGTCTCTGGGCTCTATTGCCTCCATCACCCGAATGATGCGCTCCTCCATGCTCGATGTCATGTCGCAGGATTACGTCAAGACGGCCAGGAGCAAGGGCATCTCCGAGCGCGCCGTCACCTGGCGCCATGAGATCCGCAATGCGCTGCTTCCCGTGGTCACCATCATCGGACGTATGGTGGGCAATCTGTGTACGGGTTCCTTTGTTGTGGAAAACCTTTTTGCCATCCCGGGTCTGGGCAAATACTACGTCAACTCCGTCACCGCCCGCGACTATACCCTGACCATGGGACTGACCATCTTTTATGCCATCTTTATCGTGACCAGTACGCTGCTGGTGGATATCGCTTACGGCTTTATCGACCCGCGCATCTCGCTGGCCGGACGAAAACGCTGAGGAGGTGCAGACATGAGCATATTTTCTCAGAAGACAGTCCCAGTGGCGACAAAGACAGAAGAGAAGGATTTCGTCAAGGATTTTACCCCGGTCCCCAAGGATCTGGAGGCCAGCGGACGCATTCACCGCCGCTCCCTCACCTACTGGCAGGGGGCGCTCCTGACCCTTCGCCGAAACCATTCGGCCATGATCGGTCTAGCCTTCATCATCATCGTCATTCTCATCGGGATCATCGGCCCCATTCTCTATCCCGATTATATGAAAACCAACATGCTGGCCACCCTCCAGGCCCCCTCGGAAAAGCATTGGTTCGGCACGGACCTCCTTGGCCGTGACACGTTCACCCGCCTTCTGTGGGGTACCCGGACGTCACTGATGATCGGCTTTGTTGCAGAGACCATTAACCTGGTTATCGGCATTCTCTACGGCGGCATCTCCGGCTTTGTAGGAGGAAAAACGGACGTCATCATGATGCGTATCATTGATGTCTTCGTCTCCATCCCGCAAATGATCATCCTGATTCTCTTGCAGACCGTCATGAGCAACGGTGTGCCCACCTTGATTTTCTCCCTGTGCGTCACCGGCTGGACCGGGCTTGCACGCATGGTGCGCGGCCAGGTCATGGCCCTTCGCGAAAACGAGTATGTCTCGGCCTCCCTCGTGCTCGGCGCCGGCCGCTGGGAAATTCTCAAACGCCACCTGCTTCCCAACGCCGTAGGCCCCATCCTGGTCAATTACACTATGTCCATCCCGGGCGCCATCGGCGCAGAAGCCTTCCTGAGCTATATCGGCCTTGGCATCCCGGTTCCTGCCGCTTCCTGGGGCAATATGCTCCAGGAGGGCGCCAATCAGTTCCCCGGTTCCCTGTGGCTCTTCTTCTCCCCTGCGATTCTCTTCGGCCTGTTCATGCTCGCCTTCAACCTCTTCGGTGACGGCCTGCGCGACGCGCTGGATCCCAAAATGAGGCGGTGAGTGTATGCTGGAAATCAAAGATCTTCGCGTTTCCTTTCATACCTACTCAGGAGAAGTGCAGGCCGTGCGCGGCGTGGACCTGACCGTGCCGGATGACGATATCACCGCCATTGTCGGGGAAAGCGGGTGCGGCAAGTCCATGACCGCACAGACCGTCATGCGGCTGCATGACATGAGTATCACGGAAATCAAGTCCGGTGAAATCCTGCTGGACGGGAAAGATCTCCTGCGCCTCACGGAAAAGGAGATGCAGCAGATCCGCGGAAAAGAGGTCGGCATGATCTTCCAGGATCCCATGACCTCCCTGAACCCCACCATGACCGTGGGCGCCCAGATCACCGAAGTCCTTTTGCAGCACGCACCAAAGGATGCAAGGGGCAAGAGCACGCTGAGCAAAGCTCAGGCGATGGAGCAGGCCGTAAGTCTTCTTCGTGAGGTCAAACTTCCCGACCCCGAGCGCCGCGTTCGGCAGTATCCGCACGAATTCTCCGGCGGTCAGCGCCAGCGCATCATGATCGCCATCGCCATGGCGTGCCATCCCAAGCTCCTCATCGCCGATGAACCGACCACAGCCCTGGACGTGACCGTACAGGCTCAGATTCTGGAGCTGATGCGCAACCTGCAGACCACCCATAAGGCTTCCATCATCATTATCACCCATGACCTGGGTGTGGTCGCGAACTTTGCCAAGCACGTGTCCGTCATGTACGGCGGCATGATTGTCGAGAGCGGCACCACCCTTCAGATCTTCCAGGATCCCCAGCATCCCTACACCCATTCCCTGCTCCGGGCTATCCCAAGGAAAGGGATGGATAAGGCGCAGGAGCTGACTGTGATTGAGGGTACGCCTCCGGATCTCGTCAAACCGCCCCAGGGCTGCCCGTTTGCCGACAGGTGCGAATGCGCGATGCGCGTGTGCAAGGATCATCTGCCCCCGGTGTATACCCACCAAGCAGGACACACCTGCCGCTGCTGGCTGATGGATCCAGATTGTCCACCTGAACTTCGCAATAAGGAAAGAGGGTGAAACCGTGTCAGAGCATGATGTTCTCCTTGAGGTCGATGAGCTTACCAAAAGCTTTGGTACAGGTGCGGAAACCCTGTATGCCGTCGATTCTGTCAGCTTCTCCATCCGGCGCGGTGAAACCTTCGGTCTGGTCGGTGAAAGCGGTTGCGGAAAGACCACCTGCGGGCGCACCATCGTGCGTCTGTACAACCCGGACAGCGGACAAGTCCGTTTTGACGGGCAGGATGTGCACCGCTTAAGCCGCTCCCAGGCCAAGCAGTATGCCCGGAAGGCGCAGATGATCTTCCAGGATCCCTATGCCTCCCTCAACCCCAGAATGACCATCGGGGATATTATCAAGGAAGGCATGCGTGTCCACCATATGGGTACGGAGAGCGAGCTCAACGCGCGCATGTACGAGCTGCTCGACCAGGTCGGACTGAACCGCGAGCACGCCAACCGCTTCCCCTACGAGTTTTCCGGCGGTCAGCGCCAGCGCGCCGGGATTGCCCGTGCGCTCGCCGTGGAGCCTGAATTCATCGTGTGCGATGAGCCCATCTCCGCACTGGACGTTTCCATCCAGGCACAGATCGTCAATCTCCTTCGCAGACTCCAGAAGGAATTGCATCTCACGTACCTGTTCATCGCCCACGATCTCGCCATGGTACGCTACATCTCCGACCGCGTTGGGGTCATGTACCTGGGGCAGCTGGTGGAAATCGCAGACGCCGAGGAGCTCTACTCCCAGAGCGTTCACCCATATACCCGCGCCCTGCTCTCCGCCATCCCCGACCCCACGCCCTCCGACAAGCCCATCTGCGAGAACTCCATTCTCCAGGGCGATGTTCCCAGTCCCATCGGCCGTCCGGCCGGATGCCGGTTCGCCGATCGCTGTCCCTACGCCACAGACGCGTGCAGAAGCACACGCCCCAAGCTTGAGACGGTGAGTGCGGGCCACAGCGTATCGTGCCTTCGCTGGCGCGAGCTTGTCGAAAACGACTACGGCAAGAATGACCCTTCCTGCACCTTCTGTGATGTTCGGCAGGAGGCCGGCATTAATCTGAACCGTGTGCGCAATACTAACAGCATCCGATACAACGAAAACAAGTAAACCAAACGAACCAAACAAACCATTGAGGAGGTTTTACCATGTCTAATGCCTGCGATCTCTCTTCCCATCGTCCCGCCCCTACCCGCACAGGTCTGAACGGATTCCCTTCCATCCCCGGCTACACCGATCAGGAAGCCGAGGAGCACGCCAAGGCAGTCGGTGTGAATCCGCGCCCCGCAGAGACCCGCAACGAGCTCGATGAGCGCGGTGCCTTTGTCCGTCAGCCCAACTCCTTCATTGTTCCCTTCGGAAGCAAGGAAGGCGAATTCCGCGCAGAAGCGGGTCGCTACGCCATCTACTGGGCAGAGGGGTGCAACTGGTCCAATCGTCCAGTAATCGCCCGCGATCTGCTGGGACTGCAGGATGTCATTTCCGACACCAAGACCACCCACAGCGGTGAAACCAATGTGTACGGTCACGGCTTCGGCGATCAGCCCAATCATCAGGACCAGGCCACCGGCGCCTATTTCCTCTCCGAATTCTATAAGCGCGCTAACCCGGACTACAAGGGACGCGCTACGACCCCGACCTTCGTGGACATCATTGAGAAGAAGGCGGTCAACAACGACTATCATCGTCTGAGCAACTATATTGAGGTACAGTTCCGCCCCTTCCAGCCCGCTGATGCCCCCGATCTCTATCCCAAGAAGTTCCGCGATGTCATCGACGAGTTCAACGACTGGCTCTTCCCGCACGTGAATAACGGACATTACCGCATGGCCTTCTGCTCCTCCATCGAAGCCTATCAGGAAGCCTATGATGACTTCTATGCCTCTCTGGACAAACTCGAGGAGCGCCTGGCCACCAACCGTTTCCTCTTCGGTGATTATGTCACCGATGCCGATATCCGCCTGTATGTCACGCTCGTAAGATGGGACACCGGATACTATCGCAACATCGGACCCACCAAGCGCCGCATCGTGGATTATCCGAACCTCTGGGGCTATGTCCGCGACCTCTACGCGATTCCCGCCTTCGCCAAGACCACCTTCTTCCCCAAGAAGCCGCAGGCGGAGGACGGCCGTCTCTTCCGCGATTTCAACAGCCGTCTCGCATGGCAGATCGATTTCGTCAAGCTCTATCAGACCGACGGTGAGCGCGCCAAGCTCAGCCGTACCCCCGAGGAGAAGTTCCTGCGTCACCCCGCAGGCGAAACTGCGGAGGACTATCAGAGCGAGATCTCCTTCAGCCGCTGGAACCGCCCCGATCTGAAGGACCGTGATCCCTCGGATCCCGCCAACAGCCCGCTGCGTGTAGATGCCTCCATCAATCCCATCGACCTGCACGAAGCCTACACCTGATCAACCGCATACAAAAAGGAACGCATACCGGTGCGCTTGTGCCGGTATGCGTTCCCCTACATACACCCCAGGAGGAATGTACCATGTCTGCAATTTATCAGCGGCTATCCACCTTAAGCTTCACCCGTCCCAGCGGGACCGAGGAAGAACGCAAGGCAGCCAACTTTCTGGCCAATGAAATCACTTCTATCGGGTTTAAGCCGGAAATCGAGGAGTTCTCCTATGAGAGGAACATTCCCGTGACTGCAACCCTCGAGGCTGTCCTTGAGGATGGCAGTACCAAAGTGTTTCCCGTAACCGGCCTTATCGACAGTGCCCCCACCCCGCCCGAGGGGAGTGAGGCAGAGTTTTTCTATCTCAAGTCCTTCGATGAGGTCAGTCTCTCAAAGATCCAGGGAAAGATTGTGCTTTTACACGACCGACTCTCGCACGAGGAATACCGGCGGCTGCGCAAGGCCGGGATTGCCGCCTACATCACCACTAGCGGCACCGTGCGCGATACCTATGAGAACAGCGATCTTGAGACCGGAAGATTTCGCGATAACCTCCACGATCTCGGTGCCGTTCCGGCTTTCACCATCCGCCTGATTGATGCGGTAGCCCTGTTGCGACTTCAGCCGAAAAAGCTGCGCTATACCCTGCGCCTGGAAACACAGTCCCTCATCTCTCAGAACATCGTCGTGACCGTTCCGGGCACAGAGATCCCTGAAGAGACGCTCATTGTCGGTGCACACTATGACAGTGTTCCCTTCTCCAAGGGCGCATGGGACAACGGCGCAGGCGCGGTCCAGGTCGTCTCACTCCTGGAGCATCTGCGCGACCGTCCACCCCGCAGAACAGTGACAGCGATCCTTTTCGGGTCCGAGGAAACCGGTCTGCGCGGCTCCAGTTCGTATTGCTTCCAGCACCAGGCAACACTCTCAAGCGTAAAGGCCATGATTAATGTCGATGTCGGGGGAAGCATCCTCGGCAAGGAGATTATCTTTGTCACCGCAACAGAGCAGACCGAGGTGTGGGTACAGTCTCTCCTCAAGGAAATAGGGTATGCTGCCGTGACCACCCTGAAGGTGATGAGCAGTGATTCCGCAGTATTCAGCGACTATGGCATTCCAAGCATCAGCATGGGCCAGGGAGCACCCCGCGGCGGCGGATATATGCACACGCGCTATGACAACATGGATCTGATTGTCCCGCAGGTGTTGGAGGCGGAGGCAGGATGGCTCGCCACGCTCGTGGACAGACTCACCGACGCCGTAGTGTTCCCGGTGCCGCGCAGCATTCCGGAAAAGCTTCGCAAGGATCTGATCGATTACTTCGGCAAAAGGCGGAGCATCATGGCCACGCTTCCTCCAAGTGAGGAGGACAAACCGCTCCCCTTCCGCTTCTGATCTGGAGGTGAATGACCGTGTTGCCTGCACACATATCGACGCCTATCCTGCTTACTCACCCCGTGAACACGCGCTATCTTCACCATCTTCCCATGTCGCAGGGTGCGGTTTATCTGTCCGACAAGCAGCGTGTTTTCCTTAACTGGGGAAGACCGCTGCGCTCTCCTCTCCCCAATGGTTTGCGTTCCGTGGAGATAGACAAACTTCAGGTCGGTGAAACCATAAACGCACTTCTAAGTGCGGATGGATACGATGCCCTTGAGGTCGAATCTAGCATACCGCATTCTCTGTTTCTTCAGTTGGAAGCCTTCCCGCATCTCTCCCTTTCCCTTGTCGAGGGTGTTGCTGAAAGCTGGCGCGAAACAAAGGATAGCTGGGAAATTGAACAGCTCGCTCAAGCCTGCCGCATCACCGATGATGCGTTCTCCCACATTCTTACGCTTTTGCGTCCAGGACTGACTGAGCTGGAGGTAGCCGCGGAGCTTGAACACAGCATGCGGCTTGGCGGTGCGGACGGTATGAACCTCACGATCGTCGCATCCGGACCGAATTCTGCTTCCCCGCATCACTGGCCGACTTCCCGCATTCTCGAAAAAGGCGATTTTGTCACCATGGATTACGGATGTACCGTTAACGGTTATCATTCAGACATGACAAGGACCGTCGTCCTGGGCAAGGCTACCGATGAACAGAAGCGCATCTACAATACCGTGCTGCATGCGCAGCAGTCGGCCGAAGACTTTCTCCGTGCCGGCATCCTGAGCAAGGAAGCTGATTTGGTGGCACGGCGCATCATAGAGGATGCCGGTTATCCCGGAAGATTCCTGCACAATCTGGGCCACGGTATCGGTCTGGATATTCACGAAGGCACTGGCCTTACGCAGACGGGTGAAGGAAGATTACAACCGGGTATGGTCGTGAGCATTGAGCCAGGCATCTATATCGAAGGCTTCGGCGGTGTGCGCATCGAGGACATCGCCGTTGTAGAAGAGGATGGCTGCAACGTACTTGAGGTTTCCGATAAGCAGTTGTTCGAGCTATAGAAAAGCCAAAGGCGGAGTGAATGCACTCCGCCTTTGGCTTCTGTCACACTTCTCGCACCACGGTTGCTAACAGTCCCTGACACCCCTGAAGAATATCCTCATAGGCACGCTCAAAGTTCCTGGTATACCAGGGGTCCGAGACCTCTCTCCCAGCAAGCCCTGCATATTCCATAAGCAGATGCATTTTCTTTTTCGGATCTCCGTGGCAAATCTCAAGCATGTCCTGGATATTCTCATCATCCATCCCGATAAGCAGATCGTACTGCTCATAATCCGCACGCTTCATCTGTCTGGCACGGTGCGGTAAGCAAGGTACACCGTGTGCCATGAGTGTTCTCTTCATCGGCGGATAGATGTCATTTCCAATTTCTTCGGTTGTCGCTGCAGCCGATGCCACACAGACCTTGTTATGCAACTCAGCATCCTCAATTTCCTTGCGCAGTATCATCTCCGCAGCAACGCTGCGACAAATGTTCCCATGGCACACAAACAAAATCCGAGTTTGGATCATGTAAAGCCTCCTCCGGCCGCATACAGCCGCGTTATCAAAGCTCTCCGGCATTCTGCATTCTGTTCCAGGTTGTAAAGGAATGTGTATATCAGTTCCCTTTACGCCGCTGGCAACTTCACGTCAACTCGAAGCGGTTGTCCCATTCCATGTATCAGAACAAGGCAACTTGTATTTGATGATCCTTCCCTTTCACGAATGCAGCCCAAATCTTATTTCCCCAGAATTTCACTTTTTCTTTCATTCTGGGGAAATAAACCAACTCTCCACAAACAAATCATCCAGGGTAACTGTCCGAGTAAATATCCCAGCATATTCGCTATTCTTCAGCCCATTGGCGATCTATATTCTGAACCAGACTCACCCATTCATCCAGAGCATCCAGATAGTACGGGAATCCACCAAAGATCATATAGCTCTCCACAATCTCATACCGCGTAAAGCGGACTTCATGGCTCCGAAGGAACATTTCACACTCATGCGGAGAAAAGGGATCTTAAATGGATTACACAGGTAACACGATTATATAGTCCCCCATGGTTATTGATCAGCTCGTCCAAAATCCATGAGCTGGCGCTGCCACAAACCACCAGCATCACATTTTTTCGAAGACACGCCCATCCATTCCAAAAAGCCTCCAAGGCAGTAATGAATCCGGACTGTGGTGTATCCATCCAGGGGATCTCGTCAATGAATATCACTTGCCGCTCGTTAGGATCTTTTTGTGTTAGCAAATCCTCCAGCGCATAAAAGGCTTCCATCCAGTTTTCCGGTTTGCCGCTGTCCTTCAGCCCATATTGTACCAAAGAGTGATAAAAATGATCCAACTGCCGCTCCATCGCGCCTTGCTTTTGTCCATCCGCTGGGGGTAATCCTGCATGATGGAACGCGAAGCGATTGTCAAAGGTTTCCACTACCAGCGTCGTCTTGCCTACCCGCCTGCGCCCATAAATTGCGACGAACTCTGCCTTTGCCCGACGATATCGGCGCAACAGTTCCTCCTGTTCCTGCTTTCTGCCAATCACGCTGGTTTTCCTCCTTTATTTCCCCAGAATTACGATTTTTACGCAATTCTGGGGAAATTAACAGGGACATTCAATGCCAATCAGTGCTGATCGTCCATTAAATTCCCCAGAATCCGGATTTTCTCTTAAGCCTGGGGATATAAGCGCTGAGGTTTGTGTGGAAATGACCAGCCTGATGGAAGAACAGCCCTTGTCAATACCGTCAGATTGCGTGCCGATCATATCACTTCTTCTCATCCGTTTTTCATCTGATGGGTTTGTCGTCCTATGTATATCATCCTTCAGTCCATATGGACGGCAACACCATCCTCGAATCGAACGTCAGCGCATCCAGCGGTATAAGCCAGTCATAATACGTTACGCCATCAACAGGGATCTCGCATGAAACCCAGACTGTATCCTGTGTCAGGTATCGGCTCCATCCTGTAGGTTTCCCCTCTTGATTCAAGCCGCTCAAGATCTTTACTTCCATTCCTTGAGGTATCACTCCAAGCTCATTATCAGGAACAATTTCTCCATCACTGTTCATCCGATAAGTCTGGGTGCCTTCCTTCTTTGCAACCTTAGCCTTGGTCGAAACGCTTCCCTGTCCACTTTCTTCTACAAATGCCTGCTGAATATAGAAATGAATTGTCTCATACCTCTGCTCTTCTACCCAGGTTCTTCCCTCGCAAAAATACAGCGGGGTCTTCTTGTTTCCCGTCTTTCCCAGGATAAACAGCGGATCCGATTGAAATACTTCACCGACATTACTTCCGGTCACAAAAGCGTTCCTCTGTTTAAGCGTTCCCCACTGCGGGATGAGATCCGCCTCCCCACCCGTTGAGAAGTCCAGAAAATCATCTCGAATATATCCGCTCACGCTCCCATTTCGTACCCTATGCCAGCCATCAGCTGAATTGTGATAATCAAAAATCAGATCCACAATTGTTCCGGGATAAAGCTGGCAAACGGATACTGATTTGACATTCGTATCCGCTCGAACGTTGATAGGCAGATCCACGCGGCTTGATTGCACTGTTGCTCTCGAAAAGTTGTCCGACCACGAGATTTTCTCCATAATGCAATCGCCATATAGGATTTGATCATCCTGCAGATGTGCTTCTACATGTACATACATTTCACCTATGGTTCCAAGCACATACAGAAATGTATTCGCAGGAATTCGATATTCCTTCCCCGCCAGGTCAATCAACTCGATGCAACCATCTGTATCAGGATATGCGATTCTACCCACTTGAGCATTATACGTCGGATAATCACCTTCCAGGAGATAGGATTTCATCATCCATCCTGAACGTCCACCGATTGACACGTGAACCCAGCCGTCTTTCTCTTCATCGGCGGTATAATGCGTACCAGAGTAATACTGTCCTATGATCTTCCCGTTTGGCGTCTCTCGCAGCTTCACTCTTGCATCATAATCCTGACCCTCGACTTCAATCATGCCTTCATAAACTGAATCCGCCCCAGCGGTTACAACTCCTGTCAAAGACAAGATAGCAGCAATCATGAGTAGAAAGAGCTTCATTCTCCATGAATCAGCCACTTTACACCTCATTCTCTCTAACAAACCCGATGCCATATCTTAAACCTCATCGTTATGACAAAGCCTGCTTCTCCACTCTTCTTTGCGTTTTCCATTCCTTCCGTGCCCGGAATGGTAACTCGTGGCAAGCGGTTAATATCGACTGTTTCTCAAGCCATCTGTGTGTCAAAGGGAAATCATCCATTACTCCTGGGTATATCCAGCATATCCACTCGCCATTCGGGCGTCAATTGAATGACGAAAACTGCCTGTATGGTTGAATCTACCAACCGGACAAATGTCTGTTCGTTTTCCTGAAATACAGCATCCAGCATATACCCATTGATCATGTTGCTCAAGCCGGTCTGGACAGTCTCCAAATAGCGATTTAGCTTTTTACAGCTTTCTTCAATCATATCATCCGTAATGTCTTCTCTTTCGTGGACGATCTTCTCCTCTTTCCATGGGGTTGTCATGTTTCTGAATTCCACAAGACCGCCCTCTAAATCCAACAGGCAATTGGCATAGAAGGAATAATCTTCATTGCGCAATGTCACAAACACTTCGCTGCCTTCCTGCTCCGCTTCTACATACGTCATCATATTATAATCAAACCCAGCCTCACCAAGGATAAACTTGGCGCGGTTTTTGTACCACTTCATTGAAGCAGCATCTGGTTGTAGCAAATTATAGCCATTCCCTAGCTTAAACCCATATTCCTCGGGATCAAATTCTGCTACGGTAGTGGTTCCGTAATCCATAGCTTGCCCAGAAAAAGACACTTGGAGATCATGCACACCTTCCAGAAAGGTGTGCAGTCCAATTCGAAGGTTCCCGTTAACCTCTGTGAACCTTCCCTCTTCATCCATCCTCGCATCCACCGAAAGTTGTTTCAACTCGTATTTCTCCGTTGTATCGATGATAGCCTGCGTAGGTGTGATATAGTCTTCCATGCTTCTCGCTTCCTCCGGATAGGGCGGTGTAGCAATGGAATCACCTGCAATGTCCATCGTTCTCTGAACTGCAAGCCAGATACCAAGGCTCAGCAAATTGCTCACAGAATCCGGAATTTGCTCTTCTTCCAATCGAATCATCAAGTTCTTGTCATCCGAAAGCGAGAATACATCTTCCGGCATTGTAGGAATCTGCGCCAGAACATGATGCCCCAGAGAGATAAGTTGCTTTAATTCCGTACTGGTTCGCAAAATGACAGTTTGTGGATTATCGTCTGCCATGACGAATGTGTCGGGACGACACACTTCCATCCCATATTTGTTGCGATCATTCGCAATTACAGTAAACCCATTTTCTCGAAGACTTCCATCCCGTCTTGGTGAGGCAAGGTTCAGCACCCACTTGGAATTTACGCCATCCTGCGCATAAGTCGTCTCTACATATTTGAATGTTTCTCCGTCCAACGAGAACGTAGCTTTCCCTGCCAGGGTAACATTTTCAGTACCGGTCAGCAGTAACGCAGCTTCGTCAAATATCTGTGCCGCAGTTTCATCTGCATAAGAAGTGCTCAAGCTACCAAGGATCAAAACCAACGTGAGAATCAAAGCACCCGCTCTTGTTCTTTTCATATCCAACACAACCTTCCTAATCCTTTTCCACACCTTACAGGCTCAT